>JADLEZ010000588.1 GCA_020845855.1 Burkholderiales bacterium | reverse complement strand
GCGAAATTCAACAAACTGCTACTAGCGGATCGCAGACGACGGTGTGCGCACGACGCGCGTTGTTTCGTGCTGTTTCCGGCGGGCGATCGACGGGCAGCCCCTAGAGCGACCGCCTGAACTCAACCCTCGATGCAAAAGGCGAAACGCAGCTTCCTCGTCATCCCGGGATCTCTCGGACGCCTCTTGCATCGACCTCCTAGACCCTGAACGATTCCAGCGCTTCGGGCGCGAACAGCTCCTCCGGGGCGAGCAGGCGCTTCGACAAGCCCTGCTCGTGGTGGTAGCGCAGGAAAGTCGATAGCACGCCATGATTGGGCTCGCAGCCGTACGCCCAATAGTCGTCGCCCATGAGCGCGCGCGCCTCCTCGAGGTGCGCGGTGAGCCACGGCAGCATCGTCTTGAGCGCCGCGGTCGCGCCCAGGTCCTCGTACGCGCGCCGCTGGGCAGCGGCGAAGGCCTTGCACAGCGACTGCGCGATCCAGCGGTTCGCCTCGTACACCTCGCGCCGAATGGCCACCGTGTGCATGATCGGGAAGATGCGCGTCGCGCGGAAGTACTCCTGCTCCACGCGCGGGAAGTCCGGGAACAGCCGCGCAACGCGGCCGCCGAACGTCGACGGCATGCGGGCCGAGTACAAGGCATCGATCTCGCCGCTCGCCAGCATGGCGGACAGCGTCTGGGTCTGCCCGATGCGCCGCACCGCGATGCTCGGCGGCAGGTCGAGCGCGAGCTTCTCCACCCGCCCCGGCTCCTCCTCGCCGCCGGTGAAGTACGTGACGCTGTCGACGGGCACGCCGTAGTGCTCGGCCAGGATGCCGCGGATCCACACCGGCGCGGTCATCTGGTACTCCGGCGTGCCGACGCGCTTGCCAATCAAGTCCCGCGGCGTGCGAATGCCGGCGTCCGCGTTGACGTAGATCGCGTTGTGGCGGAACGAGCGCGACGGGAACACCGGGATCGCCACGAACCGGCGCGGCTCGCGGAACAGGGACACGGTGTACGACGACAGCGACATCTCCGCCACGTCGAACTCGCGGTGCCGCAGCATCCGGAAGAACGTTTCCTCGACGGGCAGGTCGAGGCACGTCAGGTCGATGCCATCCGGCTGCACCGAGCCGTCCGCGAGCGCGCGCGTGCGGTCGTAGTTCCAGCACGCGAGCGACAGCGCAAGCTTCGCCACGCCTACTCCGGCTTGATCCCCGCCGCCTCGATCGCCTTGGCCATGCGCGCGTTCTCCTCGGAGATCGCCTTCGCGTACTCGTCGGCGCCCGCGCCCACCGCTTCGATGCCCGCGGCCGCGAACTGCTTGCCCGTCTCCGGCATTTTCGTCACCGCGACCACCTCGACGGCGATCCGGTCGATCGCCGCCTTCGGCGTGCCGGCGGGTGCCAGCACGCCGACGATCGGCGCGAAGTCGAACCCCGGCACCTGCTCCGCTACCGTGGGCACGTCCGGCGCCAGCGGCGAGCGCTGCGCGCTGTTGTTCGCGAGGAGCTTCACCCGGCCGTCCTTGACGAACCCGGCCAGCGACGGATAAGCCGACCACAGCACCTCGACCTGCCCGCCGACCAGCGCCGGCACCGACTGCCCGGTCCCCTTGAACGGCACGTGGACGAGGTTGATGCCGTAGTGGGCCTTCAGCGCTTCCATGGTGAGCTGGTGCGTGCTGCCGATGCCCGACGAGCCGTAGTTGACCCGGCCGGGATTGGACTTCGCGTACGCGACCAGCTCCGCCAGCGTGTTGGGCGGAAACTTGGGATGCGCGGCGAGGAACAGCGGCGCCCGCGCCACCAGCGCGACCGGCACGAAATCCTTCGCCGGGTCGTACGGCAGCTTGCTGTACAGCTTCGGGTTGATCGAGAACATCGACCCGTCGGTGACGAGGAACGTGTAGCCGTCGGCGGGCGCGGACAGGATCGCGGCGGCCGCCACCGCGCCGTTCGCGCCGGGCTTGTTCTCGATCACCACCGACTGGCCGACCTTGTCCTGCAGGCGTTGCGCCACGATGCGCGCGACGGTGTCGGGAAACCCGCCGGCCGCGTACGGCACGACGAAGCGGATGGTCTGCGTGGGATAGCCCTGCGCGCCGCCTTCCACGGGCAAGGCAAGGGACAGCGCGGCAGCGATCGCAACCAAGGGCCGATGCGGGAACATCATTTCCTCCTGAAAGGCGGGCGTTTGGCGAGCTCGTTTTGTCGCCCGTCCGCTAGTATAAGCATGGAGGCCGCCGCAAGTGTCCACCTTCGCAGCGCCGCGCATGACACTGAGGCCGCGCAAGCATCGCTGGTGCGCTGGCGCGATGCGGCGGCCTATAATCAGCCCACCGTCGCATCGCTTAGGACATCATGACAACGCAACTGGCAAGCGGCGTCATCGCCGCGACCGTGCAGCCATTCACCGAGAACGGCGCTATCGACTGGGACACAACGGCCCGCTACATCGCCGATGTTGCCGCCGCGCGCCCCGCCGCCATCGCCGTCAACATGGCGGTGTCGGAGGTAAGCTCGCTCGACGCTGCCGAGCAGCTGCAGGCGGTCCGCCGCTGCAAGGCCACCATCGCCGGCGCGTGCCCGCTGCTGTCGGGCCTGAGCGTAACCAGCACGCGCGCGGCGCGGGACTTCTCCCGCGAGCTCGCCGACGCCGGCGCCGACGGCCTGGTGGTCTTTCCGCCGATGCCCGCGTTCATGGGCGGCGTTTCGCTCGCGATGATCGAGGACTACCACGGGATAGTTGCCAGCAGCGTGGACCTGCCGCTGCTCGCGTTCCAGAACAACGTCGCCCAGTATCCGCGTGGCGCGATCGCCGCCCTGTCGAAGATCGAGCGCATGGTGGCCATCAAGGAGGCCTCGTTCAGCGTGGACAACACGCTGGCCAACATCGAGGAGGCTGCCGCCGCGCCGCGGCGCATCGGCGTGCTGACCGGCAGCGACACGTTCATCCTGGAAGCGATGCTGATGGGCTGCGACGGCGCTCTCATCGGATTCGCCGCGACCGCCACCACGGCGCTGATCGCGATGCAGCAGCATGCCGCGGCCGGCCGCGCGACGGAAGCCTACGCCCTGTGGAACCAGCTCGGGCCGCTCGCGCGCATCTGCTGGCGCGCGCCGCTGCGCGACTATCGTGTCCGCATGAAGTACGTGCTGATGAAGCAGGGCATGCTTCCCAACATGCACGTGCGCGCGCCGTTCCCGGCGCTGGCGCCGGAAGACCGGCGCGACATCGACCTCGCCTTCGAACGCCACGGCCTTGCCGACCCGCGCTTCCTGCCGTCGGGGGCCGCGCCTTCCAGAGCGAAGGCTGTGCACGCGGACGTTGTCGCATGAAGGCGATTCGTGCCTTGCTCGCGCTCGCTCTGCTGAGCCTCTCGGTGGCGTCCGCCGCGCAGGACGCCTTTCCCGGCAAGCCGATCCGCCTGATCGTACCGTACCCGCCCGGCGGCGTCGGCGACGCGACTGCGCGCATGATCGCGCCGGCCTGGGGGGCGGCGCTCAACCAGACGATCGTGATCGAGAACCGCGGCGGCGCCGGCAGCAACATCGGCCTCGATGCCGTCGCGAAGTCGGCCCCCGACGGCTACACCATCGGCCTATTCGACACGGCGCTCGTGGTCAATCCCGCACTGTACCCGTCGATGCCGTACGAGGCGCAGCGCGATCTCGCGCCCATCTCGCTCATCGCGCGCGGGCCGCTGGTGCTGGTGGTCAACCCGGCGTTTCCGGCGAACACGGCAAACGAACTGGTGGCGCTCGCCAAGGCAAAGCCCGGCTCGATCTCGTACGCGTCCGCCGGCAACGGCACCCCCGTGCACCTCGCAATGGAGATGCTCAAGTCGTCCGCGGGCATCGACCTCGTGCACGTCCCGTACAAGGGCGCGGGCCCGGCGATCACGGACGTCCTCGGCGGACAAGTGCCCGTGCTGTTCGCGGTTCCGGGCACGGCATTGCAGCACGTCAACGCCGGTAAGCTGCGCGCGCTCGCAATCACCGGCGAGACGCGCTTCAAGCGCCTGCCCAACGTACCCACGTTCGCGGAATCGGGCGTGCAAGGCGTCGATGGCACGATCATCATCGGCTTCACCGTACCCGCGAAGACGCCGCCCGCCATCGTCAAGTTGCTCGCCTCCACGCTGGCCCGGGTGCTGGCGACGAGCGAAGTGGCCGACAAGCTCGCCGACTTCGGCCTGACGGTGGTGGCCGCCGACCCGCAACGATCGGCGAAGATGCTCGCCGAGGAAGCCGAGCTGTGGGCCAAGGTCGTCAGGAGTTCCGGGGCCAAGGTGGAGTAACGAAGCGACCGCGCTTGGCGCGCGGCGGGTGCATCATCGGGCGCCCCACCTCTAGGATCCCTAGCGCAGGGATCGCCCGTTGCAGGGCGCCGGCCATCCCCGTCGCGCGGGAACGCAACCCCACCTCAGTCGGTCACGAGCTTCAATCCGACGATTCCCGCCACTATCAGCGCTACGCAGCCGAGCCTGGCGAGGCTCGCGGACTCGCCGAAGAACGCGATCCCGAAGATGACGGTGCCGACCGCCCCGATG
>JADLEZ010000587.1 GCA_020845855.1 Burkholderiales bacterium | reverse complement strand
GCGCGCGCGGTCCGACCAGGATCGGCGCGATCAGGTTCAGGCGCGCCGCATCGGCCGCGCCGCGCAGCGAGGATTCGTCGCACGGGTGCGCGACCGCCGTGGGCGTGGGCGGCAGTGTCTTGCAGAACTCGAGCAGGCGCTCGTACTTCTCGTGGGCGCGGTCCATGGCGGTCACTTCCTCGCCGCCTTCCTGCCCGTGGGCTTGCGCGTCGTCCGGCGTGTGGCCTTGCGCGGCGCGACCGAAAGCGTCTTGCCGATCTCCTCGACCATCGCGAGCTGCTCGATCGTCGGCTGCGCGCGGCGCACGCGCTCGTCGGCCAGCAAGCTCCGGACGAGCGTGACCAGGCGCGTGCGGTCGCCCTCGTCGCGCAGGAGCGCGGGTAACGTGGCAAGCGCCTCCGCCGGTGCGTAGCGCACGATGACCTCCTGCTCGCCGCGCACCCGCCGCCACTGGTCGGGCGGCAGGTCGGGCACCAGGCCCTTGTAGTCGGCCAGCATCTCCCGCTTCGCGGACAGGCGGGACAGGAGCAGCGGCTCGCCCTTGCGCGCAAGGAGACAGGCCACGCGCGCGAGCGCCTCGGGATAGCCGCCCTCTGCGATCGCGCGCAGGGCCTCCTGCACGAACGGCAGCTCGCGCGGCTCGGCCACACCCTCCGGCCGCGCCGCCGCCTTGTCCGCGAGGTACAGCGAGAACACGTTGCCGTAGGTGCTGAAGAACGCCGCCTCGCTCATCGCGTCGCGCATCGCGCGGTAGTAGTCGAGCGAGGCGCTGATCGCCGACGACGCGGTCCTTTCCGCCTTGACGAGGCTGTTGCCTGGCGCGACCGGCGCGCGCTTCGCCTTGACCATCGCGGCCGCGGGCGCGAGCCACGCGAGAAACGGGTTCAGATCGGACAGCGCCCAGCGCTGCAGGCGCAGCGGATGGAACTGGCGGCGCAGCTTCGCCGCGTACGGCCCGCTCGCCGCCTGCACCAGCGGCTGCAGGAAGAGCTCGTACGCGCGCTGGTTGAAATCGCTGATCGCCGCCACCGCCTCGAACGGCTTCTCGTCGTTGCGGTCGAAGCGGTTGAGCTTGGCGACCACGTCCTCGAGCCGGCGTTCCTCGAACGAGACCTCGTACGACACGTTCCCGCCGCGGTCCTTGTGTTCGTCGATGCGCATCGCCCACAGTCCCGGCGGCAGCGCCTCGATCGATTCGAGCACCGACACGATCTGCGCGTGCTCCTTCTTCGCCACCTTGCCGGACACGAAGATGCCGAGGTGCCCGATGTTCTCGTGTACGAGTCCCACGATCACCTGGCCGCGCGCCTTGATCTCGTCGGTGGAGCCGTAGATGTCGGCCACCCAGTTGAACGCCTGCTGCGGCGGCGTGATGTTGTCGCCCATCGACGCGAACAGGACGATGGGCGAGCGGATGTTGCGCAAGTCGAGCGCGGTGCCGCCCGGCCCCGCGGTGGTGCCCTTCCACACCTGGTTGCCGACGAAGAGGTTGCGCGTGATCCACTCGATCTCTTCGCGGTTCATGAGGTAGAAGCCACCCCACCAGCGCTCGAACTCCAGGAAGCGGTCTGGCTCGGTGTCGACGTTCGCGTACAGGTGGTAGTACTTGTCCCAGAACGTGTTGGCCGGGTTGAGGTTCTCGAAGTTCTCGACCAGGTACGCGCCGTCGAACACGCCGTCGCCCAGGTCGGAGGTCAGCGACGCGAGCCAGGTGCCGCCGAGCAGGCCCCCGGAGTAGCGCATCGGGTTGTCGTTCGCGCCCTCGGCCCATGCGCCGCCCCAGTACGACATCGGCGCGCCGTTGATGACGATCGGCCCGGTGTCCTCCGGGTCGGACGCCGCCAGCATCATCGCGGCCCAGCCGCCCTGGCAGTTGCCGACGATGGCCGGCTTGGCGCTTTGCGGATGCCGCTCGCGCACCTTGCGCACGAACGCCTTTTCGGCCTCGCATACGTCCAGCAACGTCTGGCCGGGCTCCGGGTCGCGGAAGAAGATCACGAAGTACACCGGGTGCCCGGCGCGCAGCGCCACGCCGACCTGCGAGTCGTCCTTGAAGCCGCCGATGCCGGGGCCGTGCCCCGCGCGCGGGTCGATGATCACGTACGGCCGCCGCTTGGGATCGACCGTCACGCCCGCGGGCGGCACGATGCGCACCAGCGCGTAGTTGACCGGACGCGCGAGCTCGCGGCCGTCGACCACCGTCTCGTAGTCGAAGTGCAGCACCGGCGGCAGGCCGGCTTGCGTGTGCTCGACGAAGTTGTTGCCGCGCTGGCGCATCGCGTCCCAGAACAGGATCGAGCGTTGCGTCGCGTCGACCGCGTAGCTCGCCCAGTCCGTCCACAGGCGGGCGCCCGCGGCGGCGTCAGCCAGGCCGTTGTCGCCCGCGGCCGTCGAAAGGCGCTGCGCGAACTCGTCGCGCGCGTGCTCCGCGCGCTTGCGGAAAACGACGCTAACCTTGGTGGCGATGTCCTGGCTGCGCGCCAGCTTCGCTTGTACATTCATGTAAACCTCGTGGCAATTACGGTACAACCGTCGGACACGTGCGAGCTAGCAGTTCATGGAAATTGTGTCATTCCGAGCGCAGCGAGGAATCTTGTCTTGCACAAGCGCTTGATGTCTTTGAACATGAGATCCCTCGCGGCTCGCTCGGGTTGACACGGACTTGCGTCCGTTCACGCGATTTTCACCGACGGCTAGGGCTTGCCCCCGAGTGACTTGCCCAGCCGCTTCTGGATGTTGGCGACGATCTCGTTGATGACTTCCTGGGTGGCTGCTTCGCCGATCGCGCCGGCGGCCTTGGCGCGCACGTGGTAGTGCATCATGAGGCCCTGGCGCAGCTTGTCGAACGCACGCTGGTTTTGCGTGCCGCAGACGGTTACA
Organism: Burkholderiales bacterium; assembly: GCA_020845855.1. Classification (GTDB taxonomy): domain Bacteria; phylum Pseudomonadota; class Gammaproteobacteria; order Burkholderiales; family Casimicrobiaceae; genus VBCG01. Next base: position 2,588 of record JADLEZ010000587.1, on the reverse strand, counting down.
TCCTTGTTCAGCACCCGCTCGATGACGCCGGGGTCGAGCAGGCGCACCTTGCAAAGCGCGGCGAGCCGCGCGACCTCGCGATCGACGTCCTCGAGGTTCTTCGCCCACCAACCGGCGCCCAGCTCGCTTTTCTTGTCAGCCATGGCGGCCAATTTTACCCGCGCGCCGTCCGGCGGGTATGACACATCTCGACAATCGTGCGCCCCGCCCGGCGCCGAGGCCCCGCTTCGCGTTCGCCTTCTTGACGTGCTCGGTGCGGCGATCGCGCCTTTGCATTGTGGCATGTCGCCGCTGTTGAGTTTCAGGGCGCCGAATCAGCTAACCGGACAATCTGGCCAAGAGACTGCGCTTTGTCATAGTAGCGCTCATCCGCCGTGATTTGATCGCAACGCTTGCGTCTACGACGACGTTCACTTGCGCAACGACTCGCGGGCGCCACGGAAAGCGTCTATCGGCACGGGTTGCTTTGATTCGCGGCGCGCGACCAGCCGATCGCTCGCTCGCGCTTGACGCTTCCGTTGTATTTCGTCTTCAACGGCCCGCTTCATCAGTTCCGCAACAATCGCGCTCTTGTTCTTTCCGGCGAACGTCTTATTGAATGCGTCGCTCATTGACCGTGAGGATTGGTGAAGCACTTTCCGGACACGATCCACCGGTTGACAGCCGTTCAAGCAGCGCGCACACCCAGCCGCTCGCGCCACGCCGGAGATGCCGTCACCGTCCTACTTCGTGTTCGCCTTTTTCCGCAACTCCAAGGCCTCGGGCCGGTACGCGCGGGTCCAGTCGCTCAAGAGCGCCCATTCCCTGCCCTTGACCTGGTAGATGCGCAGGTAGCCGCCGCCCTCGTGATCCTCCGCGGTGATGGACAGCGGCGGGGCGAAGGCGCCCAGGTCGAGCTTGCGAATGGCTTCGTAGCCTTGCTTCACCTTGGTGCCGGTCAGCGGCATGCCGTGGTTCTGGATCGCGAGCCGGATGCCCTCGACGATGATCGCGCCGTTCAGCACACCGCGGTTGTAGTAGGCGCCGCCTACGTACGCCGGGACTTCCTTGCCCTCGTCCCGCAGCATCTTCATGATGTCCTGTATCACGGGAAAGGTGCGGCCCACGGCGGCGAACTGCAAACCGACGTACCCTTGCGCGTTGTCCCACCCGGCATCGGCGACGTCGGAATCGCCGGCGCCGTAGACGAAGGCCACCACGCGATTGAGCGGATAGCCCATGCGCTTGAACTCGCGGAGCGACGCCGTGGGCGCACGACTGAACAGGCTCGTGATGACCCAGTCCGGCTTGAAGTCGCGCACGATGGCCGTCACGGGTCTCTCGACATCGAGTTCAGGCGGCTGGACAGCGTACTTGCGCACGACGAAGCCCTCCTTCTCGGCGATGGCATCGACCATGGGGATGCCATCGCGGCCGGCCGGGTTGTCGTAATACAGGTAGGCAACCTTGGTGCCCCGCTTGGCGCCGTTGTCCTTGAGGTACTTCATTGCCACACCCGCCTGCGACCAGTACGAGGCGGTGCCCGGGAAAATGTACGGCCACACGGTCCCGTCCACCAGCTCGCTCGAGCCGGTCCCGGAGTTGAACGGCGGGATCTTGTCCTCCATGAAGTACGGCGTGAGCGCCTGGAGCGTGGGCACGCCGTACGTGAAGAAGGTCACGGCGCCCTCGGCCTTGAGCTTTTTGTACGCTTCGACGGCCCGCGGCGGGACGTAGGCGTGATCGATCTCGGTGTAGTCGATCTTGTGGCCGAGCACGCCGCCCCGCTTGTTCACGAGCGCGATGTAGTCGGCGACCCCGGGGCACATCTCCGTGCCGAGGTTCTTGGTCGCGCCGCTGCGGTCGCACATGCCGCCGACCTTGATGGGTTGGGCGTGCGCGACCACGCAGCAGGTGACGGCGGCAAGGAAGGTAGCGACTCGACTCATTGGATCCTCTCGGCCACGAGTTCGATCGATTTGGGGATCGGCAGCCCGAGCGACTGCGCGGTCCTGTCGTTGAGGATCAGCCGGAACTTGGCCGGCAGCTCGACCGGCATGTCGGCCGGCTTCGCCCCCTTGAGGATCCTGTCCACGAAAAACGCGACGCGGTCGAACACGGCGTTCCTGTCGTCGGTATAGGCAAGCAGGCCCCCGTCGAACGCGTAGCCCGCCGCGGTGGACACCATGGGCAGGCGGTTGCGCAGCGCGAGGTCCGCAACCCAGTTGGGGATGAGCATACTACTTGGCAGCACGAGAAGCACCTGCACGCCCTGCTTGCGGGCGGCGGCGATCGCCGGCTCGACGTCCGCCGGCCGCTGCGCCGCTGCCGGGAGCACGCCCAGCCCGGCGCTCTTCGCGGCAGACTGGATCTTCTTGAGTATGGACGAACCGTCGACGTCGTTCGTGTCGTACAACACCGCTACGCTCGATGCCTGCGGCAACAGGTCGCGCACCAGCGACAGGAGCTTCTCGTTCATCTCGCGCGCGGTACTCGCGAGCCCCGTGACGTTTCCCCCCGGGCGAGCAAGGCTTGCGATGAGCCCGCGCCCCACCGGATCGTCGACGCCGCTCATGACAATCGGAATGGTGGTCGTCGTCCGGCGCGCG
>JADLEZ010000586.1 GCA_020845855.1 Burkholderiales bacterium | reverse complement strand
GATACATGAGGCCGCTCATGGCCTGTCCGATGATGTCGAAGGCGGGGTTATCGGTATACGGGCTCGGCTTCACGTCGCGGTGCCCGAATCCGGAAACCGCCACGTAGATGAGTCGCGGATTCGCTTCGCGCAGCGCCGACCATCCAAGCCCGAGTCCGTCCATCACGCCCGGGCGCAGGTTTTCGAGCACGATGTCCGCCTTGGCCGCCAACTGCCTGAAGATGGCCTTGCCGTCGTCGGTCTTGAGATCCAGCGTCACGCTGCGCTTGTTGCGGTTCGCGCGCAGGAACGTAAGGCCATGCGACCTGCCGCCTTCGTCCGTGCGCACGGGGCTCGAGCTGCGCGCCTGATCTCCGGTCTTCGGCTCCTCGATCTTGACCACGTCCGCGCCGGCATCGCCCAACCACATCGTGGCAAACGGGCCGGCGAGGAAGTTCTCCACCGCGAGCACGCGCACACCGGCAAGGGGCAGGGGATCCGCGGCATCGTGCGTCATTGGATGGCTCCTGATTCGCGCAGCGCGACCCGCTCGGCTTCGCCGAAACCCCACTCGGCCAGCGCCTCGTCGGTGTGCTGTCCGGGGCGTGCCGGGCCGCGCTGGATCGCGGGCCTGCTGCGGCTGAAGCGCGGCGCCGGTGCGGGCTGCACCACCCCGTCGAGTTCGACGAACGTTTCGCGTGCTTTGAGATGCGGATGCTCCGGGGCCTCGCCCATCGACAGCACCGGCGCGAAGCAGACTTCCTCGCCGCTCATGATCTCGCACCACTCGTCGCGGGTGCGCGTGCGAAACACCCTTGCGAACAGCGCCTTCATCTCCGGCCAGCGGCTGCGGTCGTGCTGGTCGGGCAGGTCCGCGTCCGCGAGGCCCAGGCGTTCCAGCGTGACCTTGTAGAAGCGAGGCTCGTTGGATGCTAGCGCCACGTAGCGGCCGTCCTTGGTTTCGTAGACGCTGTACCACGGCGCGCCCGAGTCGAGCCGGTTGCTGCCGCGCTCGTCGGTCCACAGGCCGGCGGCGCGCATGCCGTAGATGAGCATCATCAGCGACGCGCTGCCGTCCACCATCGCGGCGTCGACCACCTGGCCGCGGCCGCTCGTGCGGCACTCGAGGATGGCGCTGACGATGCCGAGCGCGAGGTAGAGCGACCCGCCGCCCAAGTCCCCCACGAGATTCAGGGGAGGCACCGGCGGGCCGCCCTTGGTGCCGATCGAGTGCAGCACCCCGGTGAGCGCGATGTAGTTCATATCGTGACCGGGGGCTTGCGCGAGCGGGCCGTTCTGGCCCCAGCCGGTCATCCGTCCGTAGACGAGCCGCGGGTTGACCGCCAGGCAATGTTCGGGGCCCAAGCCCAGTCGCTCCGCCACTCCCGGGCGGAAGCCTTCGATGAGCGCGTCGGCCTTGGCCATCAGTTTCAACACCGCGGCGACGGCTTGCGGGTTCTTGAGGTCCATCGCCACCGACTTGCGGCCGCGATGGAGGAGGTTGAACTTCTCCGCCATCGCCACGCCGCTGTCGGAGGCGACGATGCGGTCGATGCGCAGCACGTCCGCGCCGAGGTCGGATAGCAGCATGGCGGCGAACGGCCCGGGGCCGATGCCACCGAGCTCGACGATGCGGATCCCAGCAAGCGGTCCCATGGCTCGTCTAGGCCGCGAAGACGACGCGCTCACGCGATGCGCGCAGGGCTTGCACTGTCTCGTCGACCAGCCGCAGCAGAAGCTCGCCCGCCGGCAGCACGTCGCGGATCAGGCTTGCGCCCTGGCCCGCCGGCAACGCCTGGTGGTCCTTCAAGTCGGCCGCAACGGCGGCAAAGCGCAGCGGCGCGACAGCGATGCGCTGTAGCGGGTACGGCAGCATCTCGCTCTCGTGCCCCTCCCAGACGTCGGTGAAGCGGTTGCGCAACTGGCGAACATGCAAGCCGTCGAACAGCAGGGAGCGAATAGTGTGGTCGTAGCCGGCATCGAGGATCGATTGCTTGTAGTTGGGGCCGACGCTCGCTTCATGGGTTGCGATGAAGCGGGTGCCGATCCACACCCCTTGCGCACCCTGGGTGAGGACGCCGGCAATTTGCGATCCGTTCACGATACCGCCGGCGGCGACCACCGGGACCGTGGCGAACTCCAGCACCTCCGCGAGCAGCGTGATGAGGCCGACGTCCCCGGTGTGGCCGCCGCCTTCGGTGCCCTGGACGACGACGACGTCGGTGCCGTTGCGGATAGCAGACTTGGCATGCGCGGCCTTGCCGACCATGCTGATGACCTTGACCTTGTGTGCGTGGCATTCATCGACCACCCACTTCGGTGTGCCGAGAGCGCAGGCGATGACCTCCACGTCGTGCTTGAAGCAGATCTCGAGCTTCACCTTGGCATCCTCGATACTCATGGCCTGGTCGTCGGTTGGTTTGACCTCGACCCCGAGCGCTTCGATCTCCTTCTGCAACTGCCTGAGCGGACTCGGTACCTCCGTGAGCTTGACCTCGGACAGCTCCTTCGGCGCACGAATCGGGAAGCCGATGTCCACGCAAACCGGCTTGTTGGTCAGGCTGCGGACGAGCTTGATTTCCTCCTCGACCCGCTCCGGCGTGGGGGAGATCGCAGCGATGGTGCCCAGGCCGCCGGCCTGGGAAACGGCGGCGGCGAGGGGTCCGAACGCGACGCCGCCCATTCCGGCTTGCAGAATGGGATACTCGATGCCGAGTAGCTTGCACAAGGGCGTGGTGAGAGCTGTCATGGCGTGTCCTGTGACCCGATCACTTGGCTACGGGCGACACCGTGCTCTTCCAGAAGCGCGCGATGTCGCCCACTTCCTTTTGCGCGTCTTCCAGCGATTCAGGCGTGGGTTGCAGTCCCAATGCGACGATCTTCTCCTGGACCGCAGGGTCGAGGAGCGTCTTGCGCAACGCGGCGTTGAACTCCCGCGCCATCGCCGGCGAAAAGCCCTTCGGCGCGAAGAAGCCCACGAACGTGTAGAACTCGAGCCCGTCGACGCCGAGCTCCTTGAACGTCGGAACGTCCGGTAGCAGCGGCGTGCGCGTGGCGCCGGAGACGGCAATCACCTTGGCTTTGCCCGATCGGTGCGACGTCGCGGCCTCGGGCATGCCCGTGACGCCCGCGGGAACCTGGCCCCCCATCACGTTCTGCAGGACGGGTGCCGACCCTTGGTACGGCACCTCGGTCATCGCGACGCCGGCGTACTTGCCGATGGCGTTGCCGACCGCGGCGGGGGCACCACCCGCCAACCCGACGCCGTACGAGCGCAGCAGAGGATCCCGTTTCACGGCCGCTACGTACTCCTTGAAATCCTTGTATGGGGCGTTTGGCGGGATGAGCAGGGTCCAGAACGTACGAATGGCCTGTCCGAGTGGTACGAAGTCGGATGCGTCGTATTTCACGTTGGGCTGAGTCAGGGGAACGATGATCAGCGAGTGATCCACACCCAGCAGGATCGTTTGCCCGTCGGGTGCTGCGTTCTGGACGAGCTGCGTTCCGATCTGCCCGCTCGCACCGGGCCTGTTCTCGATCACCACCGGCTGTCCCAGCTCCTTCGACAGGCCCGGCGCGACGATTCTCGCGGTGGAGTCGGAGCCGCCGCCGGCTGCGTACGGCACTATGATCTTGATCGGCGCCTTGAACGACGATTGGGCCTGCACGAGGCCGGGGACCAGCGCGCAGAGGGCGGTCGACAGGAGCAGGGTGGCAATGCGATGCATGGGATTCCTCCTTGGTTGACTCAACGAGCCTGCGCGACGCGCGACAGCAGCGCCCACGAGCCCTGGGTAGCGACATCGAAGTCCGGCTTGTACCGGTCGCCGAGCGTTCCCGTCGCGCGAAGCGACGTAGCGAGCGGCGAAAGCTGCGCGACCGCGCGCTCCCACTCCGCGATGAGACGGTCTTCACCGGCATAGTCGAAACGATCCCCGGTGGCGATCGAATCGGCCGCATTCGGCGGGTTGTCGACCAGCCAGCGCGCCGTGCGCGCGAGCGCATCCTCGACCTGCACGACGTCGCGGTACCCGAGGCCGTAGATCGCCTTGTCCATCGGCAGCACTCGGTGGAAGGGATCGTTCCAGGTCGTGAGCGGCCAGGCGATCGACGCGAGCGCGAACGGAACATCGACGATTCTGAAGCGATGACCGAGCGCATCGGCCAGGAGGGTCACCCATTGCCGGAGCGTGGGCGTCCATTCGTCGCAGACGTTGTAAATCCCGCAGCGATCGTCGTTGCGTTGGTCGACTGCGCACAGGATCGCGTGGGCCGCGTTCTCCGAGTAGGCCGTCGACTGGAGCGCGGCCCCGCCATCGGGCAGGATGATCCGCGCCCGCTTGTCCAGCACGCGGCGCACGACCATCCACTCCCGCGCCAGGAGCTGGCGGGGACCGTAGATCACCGGGAACCGGAAGTGGAACGCGTGCGGATGGCTCGCGAACACCGCCTCCTCCGACTGCACGATCTTCGCGACCTTCGAGTTGACCTCTCTCGGGTCCGTGCTTTCTTTCAGTCCGCTCTCGCGCGCGGGGACGCGAAGGCCTCCCAGCGGGAGACTGCCGGGGTCGGCGAAGCCCCGATGCGCGATGCAACCGCCGACGCTGATGAATCTGCGCACGCGCCCGCGAAGCAACTGGGCGATCTCGCGCAGGCGACCGTACATGACGATCGCCACGTCGAACCCGCGATGCGCAAGCTCGCGGTCCAGGCATGCCCGGTCGAAGGCGTCGGTGTGAATGTGCTCGACGCTCGCGGGAATCGAATCGTCCTCATGGCGGCCCGAATGGAGCATAGCGACCGCGAAGCCGCGCTCCACGAGTCCGCGCACGACGTACGGCCCCGTCGGCCCGGTTCCTCCGATGACCAAGGCTCGCCCAGCCATCAGCGCTGCCTCCTGTTCGGGAGCCAGTCCGACAGGATGTCCTGCCGATCGGCGTCGATGGCGTGCGCTGCGTGCCGGACTGTCCCCGGAGTGCGCGAGAGCTTCGGAATTACGCCCGGCAGCACGACCTTGCCGAGCTCTTCGTCGTCCACGGTCACGAGGTTCTCGCGGGCCGCGTAGTGCGGATCCTTGAAGATTGCATCCATGGTCATGAGCGGGGACACCGCGACGCCGCTGCCGCCGAGGAGCTCGAGCGCCGCGGCGCCCGTCCGCACCGCCAGCCACGCGGCAACGATCGGGCCGAGCTCGCCCTTGTGCGCGATGCGAGCCGCGTTCGTCGCGAAACGCGGATCCTGGGACAGTTCGGCACGGCCCATGACCTCGAACAGCTTCTTCGCCATCGCATCGGTCCCGACAGCGAGCGAGATCTGCACCCCATCCTGCGACGGCCAGATGCCGACGGGAAACGCCTGTTCGTGGGCGCCGCCGGTCCGCTGCGACAAAAGCTGGAGCTGGTCGTAGGTGATGCACAGGTTTTCCATCATGCGAAAGAGCCCGTCGTGTAGCGCGAGGTCGATCACCTGACCCTTACCGCTCGCCTTGTCACGCTCGCGCAGGGCCGCGAGGATGGCGAACGCGCCGAATAGGCCGCTCAAGTAGTCGGACAACGGGAACGCTGAAATCCCGACGGGCGGCTGATCCTGATAGCCGGTGAGCGCGGTGAGGCCGCTGAACGCCTCGCTGGTGCGCGCGAAGCCTGGCCAGCGCGAGTACGGCCCGGCCTGGCCGAAGCCGCTCAGACGGAGCATGACGAGGCCCGGGTTCGCCTCCGCCAGCACTTCGTAAGGGAGTCCCATCCGCTCGAGCGTGCCGGGCACATAGTTTTCGACCATCACGTCGGCGACCGAAACGAGCTCGCGGAAAGCGGCGCGGTCCGCTTCGTCGGTCAGGTCCAGCGCGATCGTCCGCTTGTTCCGGTTGCAGGCGTGCCACCACAACGAGACGCCATTCTTGCTGCGGCCCAGCGCACGCAACGGATCGCCCTTGCCCGGGCGTTCCATTTTCACGACGTCGGCGCCGTAGTCCGCGAGAAGCGTGGCCGCGAACGGCCCGGCGACGAGCTGGCCGGCGTCGAGCACGCGAACGCCCGCGAGCGGACCTTTCATAACGTGAGGCCCCCGGTCGCGGCCAGCGTCGCGCCGGTGATGAACCGCGCTTCGTCGGTGCCGAGGAAGGCGACGATCGAGCCGATGTCGTCCGCAACCGCGAGGCCGAACGGCGCGGTCTGCTCGATCTTCAGATACTGCTGGCGATGGTGCTCGGTCAGGGCGCCGCTTTCGCGAACGAAATCCCACGAGGGCGTGTCCTTGACCAGCGTGACCGCGACGCAGTGCACGTGCACGTGGTACCGCGACAGTTCCTTGGCCAGCACCTTGGTGCACATCACGAGGCCGCCGGCGTAGGTTGCAACCGCGGTCTGGCCGGGCGTGGGCACGATGCCGCCCGCCGACGTGACGAACACGATGCTGCCGCGCTTGCGCTCGATCATGTGCGGCGCGACCGCGCGGGCCGGGACGAGCTTGGCCGCCGCAGCATCGGCGACGATCTCCTTGATCCAGTCGATGTCCAACGTATGGAAAGGGCCGCGGGTCTTCGCGGACCGGCCGTCGTCCGAGGCGCGCCCGCCCGCGCTTGCGACCAACATGTCGACGTGGCCGTATTCGCGGATTGCGCGCTGGACGAGCAGGTCCATGTCGCCGCTCGACGCGACGCTGCCACTTGCGAAGAACGCTTCGCCGCCGGCTTCGCGCAGCTCGCGAGCGACGCGGTTGCCGGCATCCTGGTCGCGTCCGTTGATCACCACCGCCGCACCCGAGACGGAGAGTTTGCGCGCGATGCCGCGCCCGATGCCGCGGGTCGATCCCGTCACGATTGCAACCTTGCGACTGTCGCTGGCCATGATGTGTCGATATGGAGGTGTTACGAACCCGCAGTCTCCGCCGCACGCAGTTCGAGCCCAACTGATCCATTGCGAAGGAGCGGTTCGCCTTTGGTGAATCTATCGCGCCGCGCTGGGGAATCCAAGACGCGTGGCGGATCGGTTCCGTACTTCGAAATGCTTGACGCGCTGCGCGATGCGCACCGCCTTTCGAGGTACGGAACGGTGGCAACGCGTGCGTTGACACTGTCCGGCCTCGCGCGCACATTCGAGGCCGATACCGCACGGAGGCGCGCGTGAATCCGATGAAACCCGCAAGGTCTTTGCTGTTCGTTCCCGGCAACAAGCCGACGTGGATCGAGAAGTCGGTCGGAAGCGGGGCGGACGCGCTCATCCTCGATCTCGAGGACAGCGTGCCGGTCGGGCTCAAGGAAGAGGCCCGCAAGACCGTGCAGTCGATGCTCGGGTTCCTGGCGGAGCGCCGGCAACGGATCTGGGTGCGGATCAACCGCAGTCCCCACCTGTACAACCTCGACGACATCCTGGCCGTCGTGTGTTCCGAGCTCGAGGGCATCATGATCTCCAAGCCCGTGGGCCCGGAAGACGTGCAGTGCGCATCGATGATGCTGTCCGAGGCTGAGACGCGCAACGGCGTGCCCTTGGGATCGATGCGCATCATTCCGCTGCTCGAGACTGCCCGCGCACTCGAGCTCGCCTACGAGATCGCCCAGTTGCCCCGGGTCGCCGCCATTGTCGGCGCCACGGCCAAGAACGCTGACGTCGCGCGCGCCCTCGACACGGTATGGTCGGCAGACGGTCGGGAGACGCTGTACCTCAAGTCGCGCGCCGTGATGGCGGCCAGGGCCGCGGGCAAGCTGCCAATCGGCGGCGTGTGGCAGCAGATCCATGACCTCGACGGCCTGCGCAAGTCCTCCGAGCTCGACCGGCAGCTCGGCATGTCGGGCGAGCTCGCGCTCCATCCCTCCAACGTGGCCGTCATCAACGAGGTCTACACGCCCTCTCCGGAGCAGGTCGCGTATTACCAGGGCATGGTGGACGCGCTCGACCAGGCGATCGCCCAGGGCCGCGCCTCCTGCGTCTACGACGGGGAGCACATCGACATCGCGCACGTGAAGACGGCGCGCGAGATCATCGAGCTCGCGCGATCGTTTCGCGCCACGGAAGTGCGGCCATGACCGATGCAGCCGACGCGGCGCACGCCGCCAACGCCGCGCGCAATCGCGAGCTCGACGAGATCGGCGAGGCCGCACGAGCGCTGGCGGACCGCTTCCCGCTGTCGTATTGGCGCGAGCACGACCGCGACGAAAAGTACCCATGGGAGTTCGTGAACGCCTTCGCGCAAGCCGGCTGGATGGGCATTCTCGTGCCGGAAGAGTACGGCGGCATGGGGCTTGGCCTGACCGAAGCCGCGCTGATGCTGCGCGAGATCGGCGCGTCCGGCGCGGGTATGAGTGGCGCCTCGGCCGTGCACTTCTACGTGTTCCCGCCACAACCCATCCTGCGCCATGGTTCCGAGGCAATGAAGAAGCGCTACTTGCCGGAGCTCGCTCGCGGCGAGACGCTGATGGCGTTCGGGGTCACGGAGCCCACGTCCGGCGTGGACACCTCGCGCATCCGTACGCGCGCTGACAGGAAGGGCGACCGCTGGGTCATCAACGGCCAGAAGGTGTGGACGACGAACGCCCAGAATGCGAAGAAGATCCTGCTCCTCGCACGCACATCTGCGCGCGACGAGAAACGTCCTCTCGACGGCATGACGCTATTCTTCGCCGATCTCGACCGCAAGCGCTGCGACGTGCGGGTCATCGACAAGCTGGGACGTGCCGCAGTGGATTCGAACGAAGTCTTCATCGACGACCTCGAGGTCGCGGACGAAGATGTCGTCGGGGAAGTCGGGAAGGGGTTTCGCTATCTGCTCGACGGGCTCAATCCCGAGCGCATCGTCGTCGGCATCGAGGCGGTGGGCATCGGCCGCGCCGCGCTGCGGCTGGCCGTGGAGTACGCCAACTCCCGCATCATCTTCGACCGTCCGATCGGCCAGAATCAGGCGGTGGCGCATCCGCTCGCCGAGTGCTGGATGCGGCTCACGGCCGCCGAGACCATCGCGCTCAAGGGAGCGGCGTTGTACGACGCGCGGCTTCCTTGCGGCGCCGAGGCCAACACCGCCAAGTTCCTGGGCGCCGACGCGGGATTTGCGGCCTGCGACGCGGCGATGCAGACCCACGGCGGCTTCGCGTATGCCAAGGAGTACCACATCGAAAGGTTGTGGCGCGAGGTGCGCTTGTTGCGCCTCGCGCCGATCTCGCAGGAGATGGTGTGCAACTACATCTCCAACAAGGTGCTCGGGCTGCCGAAGTCGTATTGAGCCGCACAACCCGGATGGGCGCCGGTGCTTTCGCGGCGGGCAGCAAGCCCGCCGCGTCGCACTCCACTCGTTACATCGCCGGCGCGCCCTGGAACGCCTTCAATACGTCGGAGCCCTTCTTGCCGGCGCTGTCGAGATCCTTGGCCCAATCCGCGGACACGGTGCGCACCTTGTCGTTCCACCTGGCCACCTCGGCCGGGGAGAGGTTAGCGATCACGTGGCCGTCCTCCGCCACGATCTTCGCGCGCACCTTCGCGTTGTCGTCGTCTTGCCACTTGCACAGCGCGGTCTGCGCGTGCGCCGACGCTTTGGTGAAGATTTCCTTGGTCTCCGCGGGCAGGGCGCTCCAAATCTTGTTCGACATGGCAAAGAGCACCGTGCCGGAGCCGAGCTGCGGACCGTAGACCGAGTGCTTGAGCACCTTCTCGAGGTTGTAGGTGGGCATGCCCTGATAGGGGAAGAGCGCGCCTTCGACGGTGCCGCGGGTAAGCGAATCGTAGAGCTCGGGCGACGACACCCGCACGGGGACTGCTCCGATCGCGCGAATCACCTTGTCCATCGCCGCGCCATTGGCCCTGATCTTGAGGCCCTTGACGGCGTCGAGGTTGGGGATCGCCTTGTCGGTGGTCATCAGGGCGTACGGCGGCAGGACGGTCACGAAGAGGACTCGCAGGTTGAGCGGCTTGTATTCCAGCGTGTCCAGCGTCGCGCCCGGCTTGGCGATGTTCCACAGTTTCGTCGTGCCTTCGCAGGCGGTGCTGTAGAACCCCGGGAGCTCGGCCACCGAGGTGAGCGGCAGCTTCTCCGGCGAATACGACGGCGGCATGATCGCGATGTCGGCGAGCCCCGACGCGAGCAGCGCGAACGGATCCTTGCCAAGCTGCCCGGCCGGATAGGTCTCGAACTTGATATTGCCTCCGGAAGCCTTCTCGACGTCATTAGCGAAGACCAGCCCGCCTTGCTGCCAAAGGTAGTGGCTGGCGGGGAATACGTGGGTGATGCGGTAGACCTTGGGCGTCTGGGCCGCCGCGGGGAGTGTCAGCGCGAGGCTCGCGAGGGCGGCGAGTGTTGCGCGGCGTGGGAATGAAATCATGGTGTCAATCCTCCATCGAGAGAATCGCGTGTGTGACCGGTACATCGAACCCGAAGTCTGCGGACATCATGTTTTTCGTGCCGGGCAAGTGTCAACTTTATCGCCTGCTTGGTTCCGTACTTTGGGTGGACACGTCCATTGCTGGCCGATCCACGCGCCCTGCCGCGCGACGTTTGGGCATCGGCAGCCGGAGTACGGAACAGTTGGTGGAATCGGTTGACATGACGATCGCGAAGGATGAGGGTCGACGACATGGACACCGAAGAGACGGGTCGCGCGGCGCTCGCAGCCGTGTGCGCGGCTTGGAATCTCGGTGCCCTGCACTGGAACGCCGACGCGCTGGCCGACGTGTACGCTGTCGACGCGCTGCTATTCGGCGGGCGGCCAGGACACGCCGTCGGCCGGGCGGCGATCCGTGAGTACTTCTATTCGTACAAGGACGTGATCCGATCGGCAACGCTCTCGCTCGTCGACCAGCATCTCGTGGCGCTCGCGGCCAGCGCATTTCTATGCCAGGGTTATGCCGATTTTCTGTTCGAACTTGCCGACGGGAGGAGCGTGCGGTCCGTCCTGCGCGCGACGCTGGTGGTCACACGCGAGGTCGGTCGCTGGAGCATTCGCCAGCATCACTTCTCGCCGTCACCGGAAGCGCCGCCGCTCGGCGGCTAGGCGGATCATGGACGGTGCCGAACCGCCGCCGGGGTCCGCCGTCTGCTCGCTGTGTTGCCGCCATCGGCGCGCGAAGGCGGGCCGGCATTCGAGCCGTTCTGAGATACGCGTCAGGCGACCTCCAGCCACCGCTTGTCGATCGGTCGAATCTCGGCCAGGCGCTCTTGATCCTGGGCGATCTCCCAGAGGTCGCGCACTGCCTGCATGCGCAGCCAGATCCCCGGCGTGGTACGGAGCAGCCTCGCCGCGCGCGCGGCCATTTCTAGCCAGGAACGTCGAGCTGCCGCTAAATTTAGTAGCGCGATGTCAAAAGCTGCGCGGCAATCCGAGCAGATGCTCGGCCACGTATGAATAGATGAGGTCCGTCGAGATCGGCGCGACCTGGTACAGCCGGGTCTCGCGGAACTTGCGCTCGACGTCGTATTCGTGCGCGAAGCCGAAACCGCCGTGCGTCTGCGGGCAGACGTTGGCAGCCTCCCACGACGCCTTCCCCGCGAGGTACTTCGCCATGTTGGTCTCGCCGCCGCACGGTTTGCCGGCATCGAACAGCGCGCAGGCCTTGAAGCGCATGAGGTTCGCCGCCTCGGTCTCGATGTAGGCACTCGCGATCGGGAACTGCACGCCCTGGTTCTTGCCGATCGGCCGGTCGAACACCACGCGCTCGCTCGCGTAACGGCGCGCCTTGTCGACGAACCAGCAGGCGTCGCCGATGCACTCGGCGGCGATCAGCGTGCGCTCGGCGTTGAGCCCGTCGAGGATGTACCGAAAGCCCATGCCTTCGTCGCCGATTAGGTTCTCGACCGGAACTTCGAGGTTGTCGAAGAACACCTCGTTGGTCTCGTGGTTCACACATCGACTGCGGGGCCGCAGCTTGCCAGCCGCGATGCCGGGCAGGTAGCGCTGCTTCTGCGCGGACGAGCCGTGACGCAGCAGCGTGCCCATGTTGTACATCTGGCCGTGGCAGGCGCCCGCGTTGCCGCCGGAGAAGTTGATCTCTTCCATGACCACCGACGCCTCGGCGAGGCCGAGTCCCGAGCCACCGTAATCGGCGGGGACCATCGCGGCGAGCCAGCCGGCTTGCGTCAGCGCCTCGACGAAGGCCTCCGGGTAGCCGCGCTCGGCGTCGACCTTCTGCCAGTACGCGGAGTCGAAGCGGCCGCACAGGTCGCGCAGCGCTTCGCGCATGTCCTGGTATGCGTCGGGCGGGGGAATGCTCGTTTTCATGGAAGGCTCCGCGACGGGCGGGACAGTCTACCTGTATAGCATTCAGGCGCATCCCATCGGGGCGTCGGCCGACGCGATCGCGTTCCTGGTGTCGGAGCGCGTGGGATTCATCACCGACACTATTCACGGCCCCCTATCCGGGCTCGCCCCGGGCGACGCGGCGCGCGAAGGCGCGGTTGTACAATTCGAGCTCCATTGGCCACTCGCGTTCGTCCAAGCCGGAATTCGGAACCGGAGGACGCGTTCGTCGCACACGATGCCGGGAGGATCAAGATAGAACCGCTCGCCGACCCGCCGCCCGATGTCGAGATCCGTGCATCTCACGTTGCGGCGAGGCGTCCACGGGTACGACCGACAACGTCGCTGCCGACGCGCTGATGCCCAAGCGCGTCCTCGTCATTGGCGGAGCCGGGTTCATCGGCTCTCACTTGACCGAGGCTCTGCTCGCGCGACGTGCGTTGCCCACGGTGATCGACAATTTGTCCAGCGGACGGCTGGAGAACCTCGACCTTGCCGACCCCAGGCTGGCATTCGTCAACCTCGACGTCGGCGAAAGCCACCAGGGAATCGCCGGATCCGCGCTCGACCGCCTGATCGCGGAAGCGGACTTCGTCTACCACCTGGCGAGCCCCATCGGAGTGGCTCGCGCCCACCGGGAACCTTTCGACACCACCAGGAGGATTCTCGAGGACGGACTCAACGTGATTGCCGGCTGCCTGCGCCACCGCAGACCCGTTCTTTACGCGTCGAGCTCCGAGATCTACGGCGTAGGCGGCGATCATGCCCTCGGCGAAGACGAGACGGCCGGGTTCGGCCTGCAGCCGCGCTGGGGCTACGGAGCGGCCAAGATGGCGATGGAACACCTGGTCGCCGGCTTGTGGCGCGAGCATGGCGTACCGGCATGGAGCGTGCGTTTTTTCAATGTCGTCGGTCCACGCCAGAATCCGGAAAGCGGCCTGGTCGTTGCCGCTTTCTGCAAGGCCGTACTCGATGGCAAGGACATCGTCGTTCACGGCGACGGGAATGACCGACGGACCTTCATGCACGTGCTCGACAGCGTGAGTGCGCTGGTGGCCATTGCGGGTAGTCGGGACCTTCGTGGCAAGTCGATCAACGTAGGCGGCCTCGAGAACATCTCGGTCCGCGAACTCGCCGAGCTGGTGGTGAAACTGCGAGGCGGCGGCCGCATCGTGTGCAAGTCCTACGAAGAGGTTTACGGTATCGGCTTCGTCCCGGTTAAGGACCGCCGGCCCAAACTCGACCTCCTCCAGAGCGCGACCGGCTGGGAACCTCGCCATACGTTGGAGGAAGCCATCGCCGGATGTTTCGCCACGATGGAACGCTGGCGCCTGGAGCAGGGTCGCTGACTCAGGTCCGCGCATGAACGCCAGCGCCGAATCCACACTCGAACGAGCCGTCACATTGCTGGGCCAGGGGGCCCGGGTGGAGGCAGCGGCACTGTGTCAGGGCATCCTCGCTGCCGACCCCCGGAACGATCGCGCGATCAACGTTCTCGGCATGATCTGCCTGGGCTCAAATGAACCCGCGCAGGCAGCCCACCATTTCCAGCAGGCGCTCGAGCTGGCTTCCGACAATGCGCTCTATTGGTCCAACCTGGTCGCCGCGCTTTGCGCCGGCGGACGTCTCGACCAAGCCCTCGCCGCTGCCGGGCGCTGCCTCGAGGCCGCACCCGATGCTGCGGCAAGCCACAACCTCCTGGGAGACGTCCACCATCGCAGGGGCGAGATTGCGCATGCCGCCGATTGTTTCCAGCGAGCGTTCCACCTGGCGCCAACGGCCTACAGCGCCCACCGGTTGGGTAACCATCGCAAGATGCAGCGACGCTACGCGGAAGCCATCGCCTGGCTTCGCAAAGCCATCGAGTTGGACCCGCGCCGTCCCAATGCCTATCTCTCGCTCTCCTCTTGCTTGATCGAGATCGGCCGTTTCGAGGAAGGCAAGGCCGTCTGCGAGAGCTCTGTTCGGCAGGGCTTCGCCAACCCCGACATCTACTCCAACCTGGGCGCAGCCGAGGCCGGCCTGTTGCGCTTTGCCGACGCCGTGGACGCCTATGAACACGCGCTACGGCTCGACTCCAACCACCCCGCCACTCTCTCGAACATGGCCAATTGCATCGCCCACCTGTGCGATTGGGAAAGAACGCGCAAGTATCATCGGATCGCCACCGACCGCGTGCTCGAGGCCATCGATGCGGATGGCGACTTCCGGATGATGCCCTTCACGGCGCTGACCATCGACCTCGCACCGGGAACGCAGCGGCGTATCGCCGAGCATTGGATACGCAAGGGTGCTCGCGCAATGCCCGCACGTTTCAGCGCGCCCGAACATCGGGCGCGCAGGGAGAGAATCGTACTAGGTTACCTGTCGAGCGACTTTCGCTACCATCCGGTCATGCACCTGGCCAAGACGCTGTTCCAGCGTCATGATCGTGACCGCTTCGTCGTGATCTGCTACTCCTGCGGTCCGGACGACGGCAGCGACTACCGCAAGCACGTTGAACGCACGTGCGACACTTTCGTCGACATCCGCTCGCTCGACACCGAGCAGGTCATCGCGCGCGTGCTGGCAGACAGGATCGACATCCTTGTCGACATGACCGGTCATACCGCGCTCAATCGTCTGGATGTGCTGGCTCATAAACCCGCGCCAGTCCAGGTTCATTTCCTGGGGTATCCCGGAACCTTGGGGGCTCCTTACGTGGACTATTTCGTGACCGATCGCTACTTGAGCCCGCCTGGTTCGGAGGTCCACTTCCAGGAGAAGCTGGTCTACATGCCGGACACGTATCAAGTATCAGACGACATGCAACAGGCTAGCGACATTTCCGTCTCGCGCACCCAAGCGGGTCTTCCGGAAGCCGCGTTCGTTTTCGCTTCTTTCAATTCCAGCTACAAGATCGACTCGCGAATCTTCGATTGCTGGATGGCAATCCTCGAGCGGACGCCTGGCAGCGTGTTGTGGCTGCTCGCGCCGATAGAGGCGGTCGTGCGGAATCTGCGCCAGGCGGCGGAACAGCGCGGCGTCGATCCCGCGCGTCTCGTTTTCGCCCGCTACGTGGACAGGCCAAGGCACCTCGCCCGCCACGTCCTGGCCGATCTGTTCCTCGATACCTGGATTGTCTGCGGCCACACTACGTCGAGCGATGCGCTTCGCATGGGGGTCCCGGTCATTACCAGCCCGCGAGTCAATTTCGTTTCCCGAGTAACCGGAACACTGCTCAACGCGCACGGCCTCGACGAACTGATTTGCGAAGACTTGAACGCATACACCGAACTTGCCATTCACTTAGCGCACGATTCCGAGCGACTCGCCACGCTGCGCCAGCGGCTGGCCCCTGGCAGGGAATACTTCCCGGCGCGCGATACGACGAGGTTCGCCAGGAATCTGGAACGTGCGTATACGCGGATGATGGACCTCCATTGGGCGGGCCTGCCGCCCGAACCGATCGATGTCGCGGCATTGCCCGCAGTCGCCACGGGCCAGCACGTGCCGCGCGGGTGAGAGTTTCGCAAGGCGCTCG
>JADLEZ010000585.1 GCA_020845855.1 Burkholderiales bacterium | reverse complement strand
TCTTACGCCGCGCGCGACAGCGCTGCCTGCGGTGCGCCCCGCAGGTGCGCCATCGCCGCTTCCACCCCGTTCCCCGTGTGCGGCACCTGGCACAAGGCGAGACCCATTTCCACGCCGCACAGCGTGCCGCACAGCATGAGGTCGTTGAAAAAGCCCAGGTGCCCGACACGGAACACGCGGCCGGCAAGCTTGCCCAAGCCCGTGCCGAGCGACAGGTCGAAGCGCGCGAGCGCCGTGGCGCGGAACGCGTCGGCGTCGTGGCCCTCCGGCATCATCACCGCCGTCAGCGAGCCGCTGTACTCGGCGGGATTGCGGCACAGGACGTCGAGGCCCCATGCGCGCACCGCGCGCCGGGTCGCCTCCGCGTGCCGCTGGTGGCGCGCGAACACGTTGGGCAATCCTTCCTCGTGCAGCATCGCGAGCGCTTCGTGCAGGCCGTAGAGGAGATTGGTCGCGGGCGTGGACGGAAAGTAGCCCTGGCGGTTCATCGCGATCGTGTCGTCCCAGCGCCAGTACGAGCGCGGCAGTTTCGCGCGCTTGCTCGCGGCGAGCGCCTTGTCGCTCACCGCGTTGAAGGAGATGCCGGGCGGCAGCATGAGCCCTTTTTGCGAGCCCGCGACGGTGACGTCCACGCCCCACTCGTCGTGCCGGTAGTCGATCGACGCGAGCGAGCTGATGGTGTCGACCATGAACAGCGCGGGATGGCGCGCACGGTCGATCGCCTGGCGAACGGCGGCGATGCGGCTCGTCACACCCGTGGACGTCTCGTTGTGCACGGCCATCACCGCCTTGAACGCGTGCGCACGGTCGTCCGCGAGCTTCGCCTCGACCAGCGCCGGGTCGACCCCGCTGCGCCAGTCGCCGGGCACGAACTCGACCGCGAGGCCGAGCTTCTGCGCCATGTTCCGCCACAGCGCGGCGAAGTGGCCGGTCTCGAACATGAGCACGCGGTCGCCGGGCGAGAGTGTGTTCACCAGCGCCGCCTCCCACGCCCCGGTCCCCGACCCCGCATAGGTGACGATCGGGCCGGCCGTCTGGAACACCGGGCGCAAGCGGTCGAGGATCTCGCGGGTCAGGCGCGCAAACTCGGGACCGCGATGGTCGATCGTCGGGCGATCCATCGCCCGCAGCACGCGGTCGGGCACGTTGGTCGGGCCGGGAATCTGCAGAAAGTGACGACCGGACGGATGCGAGTCGAGCTGGAACAAGGGACCCCCCGGAACAGTGCGCGGCATGCCAAGGCAGACTGCGACATTATGGTACAAATCGAAGGTGAACGAGCTTTCGTCACCGCTGCCCCGGCATTCGCATTCGCCGCGCCAGGATGCGGGCCTCGCGCGCCGCCTGCGCGGCCTCGTGAAGGGCGACGTGCTCTTCGACCGCGTCTCCCGCGGCCGCTACGCGACCGACGCCTCGATCTACCAGGTGCAGCCGGTCGGCGTGCTCGTACCCAAGGACGACGACGACGTGCGCGCCGCGTTCGGCGTGTGCCGCGAGCTCGGCATCCCCGTCTTGCCGCGCGGCGCCGGCAGCTCGCAATGCGGACAGACCGTGGGCGCCGCGCTGGTGGTCGACCACAGCAAGTACTTGAACCGCGTGCTCGGCTACGACGCGCAAGCCGGCACGGTCACCGTCGAGCCCGGCGTGGTGCTCGACGCGCTCAACGCCTGGCTCAAGCCGCACGGGGTGTGGTTCCCGGTCGACGTCAGCACGTCGGCGCAGGCCACCCTCGGCGGCATGGCGGGCAACAACTCCTGCGGCTCGCGCTCGATCGCCTACGGCAACATGGTGCACAACGTGACCGCCATCGACGCGCTACTTGCGGACGGCACGACCGCGCGCTTCGGACCCGAGCGCGAAGTGCAGGACGCGCCGCCGCGCGTACGCAGCCTGGTCGCGGCCCTGCGCGCGATCGGCGAACGCGAGCGCGACGAGATCGCGGCGCGGGTGCCGCGCCTCCTGCGCCGTGTGGGCGGCTACAACCTCGACGTGTACCACCCCCAAAGCGAGCGGCCCTACACCGCCGACGGCAGCGTCAACCTGGCACACCTGCTGGTCGGCAGCGAAGGCACGCTCGCGTGGACGCGGCGGCTCACACTCGCCGTGGCGCCTATCCCCGCGCATCGCGCCCTGGGCGTGGTGAACTTCCCAACGCTGTACCAGGCGATGGAATGCGCGCGGCGCATCGTCGAGCTTGCGCCCTCCGCGGTCGAGTTGGTCGACCGCACCATGATCGACCTCGCCCGTGGCAATCCTGCGTTCCGGCCGGTCATCGACGGCGCGCTGACCGGCGAGCCGGAAGCGATTCTGCTCGTCGAGTTCATCGGCGACGAGGCCGCAGGTCCGCGCAAGCGGCTCGCCGACCTCGCCGCGCTGATGGGCGACCTCGGCCTGCCGGACAGCGTCGTTCCGTTGCCCGACGCCGGTGCGCAGAAGGCATTGTGGGAGGTGCGCAAGGCGGGCCTCAACATCATGATGAGCATGCGCGGCGACGGCAAGCCGGTGTCGTTCATCGAGGATTGCGCGGTGCCGCTTTCGCACCTCGCCGAGTACGTCGACCGCCTGACCCAGGTGTTCGCACTCCACGGCACCCGCGGCACCTGGTACGCGCACGCGTCGGTGGGCACGCTGCACGTGCGCCCCATCCTCGACATGCGGCGCGACGGTGCGGCGAAGATGCGCGCGATCGCGGAAGAGGCGAGCGCGCTGGTACGCGAGTACAAGGGCGCTTTCTCCGGCGAGCACGGCGACGGCCTCGTGCGCAGCGAGTGGGTCGCGTGGCAGTTCGGGCCGCGTCTTGCGCAAGCGTTCGGCGAGGTGAAGGCGCTGTTCGATCCCGGCGGGCTCATGAACCCGGGCAAGATCGTCGACCCCGCGCGGATGGACGATCGCACGCTGTTCCGCTTCGGACCCGGCTATCGCGTGGCGCCGCTGAAACCAGCGCTCGACTGGTCGGCGTTCAATGTGCAGGGCGACCCGCTGACCGGAACGCTCACCGCGCCCGGAACCGGCGAGGATCCCGCGCGCGGGTTCGGCAAGGCGGTCGAGATGTGCAACAACAACGGCCACTGCCGCAAGTTCGACCACGGCACCATGTGCCCGAGCTTCCGGGTAACGCGCGACGAGGCGCATCTCACGCGCGGCCGCGCCAACACGCTGCGCCTCGCGCTGTCCGGACAGTTGAACGGCGATCTCACCTCGGCGCCGGTGCGCGAAGCGCTCGACCTTTGCGTGAGCTGCAAGGGCTGCCGCCGCGAGTGCCCGACCGGTGTGGACATGGCGAAGATGAAGATCGAGTTCCGGCACGCGTGGCAACGTGCGCACGGGCTTGCGCTGCGTGAGCGCCTGGTGGCCACGTTGCCTGCGTGGGCGCCGTGGGCGTCGCGCCTGCCGGCGCTGTTCAACCGCCGCTTTGGCGCGCGCCTGCTCGGTTTCTCGCCGCAGCGCACGCTGCCCCGCTGGCGGCGCGACACGTTCCTGCGCAACCCGCGCCACGCGCAGACGCCGCTGCCTGCCGCCGACGTGGTGCTGTTCGTCGACACCTTCACGCAGTATTTCGAGCCCGAGAACGCGCACGCGGCCATGGCCGTCCTGAACGCCGCCGGATA
The DNA here is from genome assembly GCA_020845855.1 of Burkholderiales bacterium. Taxonomy (GTDB): domain Bacteria; phylum Pseudomonadota; class Gammaproteobacteria; order Burkholderiales; family Casimicrobiaceae; genus VBCG01. The sequence goes on along the minus strand of JADLEZ010000585.1, from coordinate 4,589 downwards.
TCGGGTGGCGGTCGCACGCGATGGCGAGCATCCGCTGTGTTGCGGCCGCACCTACCTGACCGCGGGCCTAGTCGACGAGGCGCAGCGCGAGGCGCGGCGGCTCCTTGCGGCGATCGCGCCGGCGGTCGCGCGCGGTGTGCCGATCGTCGGCCTCGAGCCCGCGTGCCTGCTGTCGATGCGCGATGAGTATCTGGTCATGGGGTTGCCCGACATCGCGGCCGCGGCGGCGCAGCGCGCGCTGCTGATCGAGGAGTTCCTCGCCCGCGAACACAAGTCAGGCCGGCTGCGCCTGCCACTTGCGCCGCTGCCGCAGCGGCGTGCGCTGGTGCACGGCCATTGCCACCAGAAGGCGTTCGACGCCATGCCGTCCGTGCTCGAGGTGCTGCGGCTTGTCCCGGAGCTCGCGGTCGACGTCGTGGAAACGAGCTGCTGCGGCATGGCCGGGAGCTTCGGCTATGAAGCCGAGCACTACGACATCTCGTTGCGCATGGCCGAGTTGGCGCTGCTGCCGGCGGTGCGCAAGGCCGATGCGGACACGCTCATCGTCGCCGACGGCACGAGCTGCCGCCAGCAGATCGCCGATGGCGCCGGGCGCGAAGCGCTGCACGTGGCGCGCGTCCTGGAGCGCGCGCTTGGGGGAGTGGTTCCATGAACGAGATCGCGCTGTCCGTGCTCGACCAGTCCACCGCCGGGCAGGGCCGCTCACAGGACGAGGCGATTCGCGAGACGCTCGCGCTCGCGCGCCATTGCGACGCGCTCGGCTATCGCCGCTACTGGGTATCCGAGCATCACAGCAGCGACAGCATCGTCGGCACCGCGCCCGAAGTGCTGATGGCGGCGATCGCCGCGACCACGACGCGCATCCGCGTGGGCAGCGCCGGGGTGATGCTGCCGCATTACTCGGCGCTGCATGTCGCGGAGCAGTTCCGCGTGCTGGAGGCCATCGCGCCGGGCCGCATCGACCTGGGCCTCGGCCGCGCGCCGGGATCGGACCGGCTCACCGCGTACGCGCTCAATCCGTACGCGAATGCCGCCGAGGAATTCCCCCAGCAGGTGCGCGACCTCATGCACTGGATCTCCGGCACGCCGCTGCCGGAGGGCCATCCGTTCCGCGCCATCCGCGCGCATCCGACCGGGCCGACCAAGCCGGTCATATGGATGCTCGGCAGCTCCGATTACGGCGCGCGGCTCGCGGCGCACTTCGGCCTGCCGTACGCGTTCGCGTACTTCTTCGGCGACGGGCGCGGCGTGGAGGAGGCGCTGCATCTTTATCGCACCAGCTACCGGCCGAGCGCCGACCATCCCCGGCCGCAGGCCACGATCTGCGTCTGGGCGCTCGCGGCGGACAGCGAAGCCGAAGCGCATCGCCTGTTGCACACGCGCGCCCACTGGCGCGTCGGGCGCGAGCAGGGGATCCACGCCCCGCTATTGCCGCCCGACCTCGCGTCCGCGCAGGTCTATGCGCCCGCGCAGCAGGCGATCGTCGAGCGGCTGCGCGCGAAGTCGATCGTGGGCACCGCGCCGCAAGTCGGCGCGAAGCTAAGGGAACTCGCGCAGGGCCTCGCGCTGGACGAGCTCGTGATCGTCACTTGGACGTTCGATGCCGCGCCGCGCCACCGCTCGTACGAGCTGCTGGCCGCCGAATTCGGCCTTTGATCCCTCGCCTCGTTGCGACAACGTGGACACTACGAAGTCTTCGCCGGGTCACGGGCGAATATTCGGGTGGCGCTCGACCGCGGGCGGATGGCATAATCCCTTGTCATTCTAAGGGCTTGCCCCCCGCCAATGAACTTGCGCCGACTCGCCGTCCTGTGCTGCCTCGCCGCGCCCCTCGCGTTCGCCCAGGGCTTCAAGTTCAGCAATCCCGATCCATCGGAGGAAGCCGACCGCGCCGCGCAGGCCGCGCGCGAGGACCGCATCAACTACGAGCTGTCCACTCCTTGCCGCGCGGACATCAAGGGCAAGAAGATCATGGTGATCATCGGCGAGCGGCAGTCCAACGGCTGGGTCAGCGCGGAGCAGCGCAACTACGGGCCGCACTTCGGCGCGATCAACGGGCGCCTGCGTTCGCTGGGACTCACCACCTATACGCCCGAGGAGATCCGCGCGCAGATCAAGCAGGCCGAGATCGACGCGTACTTCAAGAACGATCCCGACGGCATGCTCAATGCGGCCAAGCGGATGGGCGCGACGTTCGTCCTGCGCGGCCTCATCACGGCCGAAGCGGTACCCAATCCGATCATCCGGGTGAACCAGGTCACGGTCGGCATGGGCTTCACGCTTTCCGGTAGCGGCGGCAAGATCATTTCCGACGTGGGCGCCGAGTCGGCGTCGTACGCGGGCGCGAATGTTGCACAGATGGCGCTGACGCTCGTCAACGAGCAGGCCGACGAGGTGGTGGCAAGGCTGTACGGCGACTACTGCCGCGCCGCGGGCTTCCCGCCGCCCCCTCGCAAGAAGAAATAACCGAGTTCACGATTGTAGGAGACAAGATCATGGCCGCATTCCTGTTCACCCGTTCGGCGCTTGCCCTCGCCGCCGCTGGCGCGAGCCTCGCGCTCGCCCAGCCCACCTTCCAGAGTGCGTCGCCCACCGCCGGCAGCACGACGTCGCAGCAGGCCAATGCCAGCGCCGACAAGACCATCTACCAGGCGGTCGAGTACACCAACAAGAACAAGAAGGGACCGACGGTCATCGTCATCCCCGGCGAGATCAAGAGCAGCAATGCGACGTTCCTGCAGAAGTTCACGGCCAACAACATCGCCGATTTCGGCGAGCTCGAGCTGTCGAATGCCAACTTCACGGTACTCGAGCGCAGCAACCTCGGACCGCTCTTGCGTGAGTTCGAGCTTGCGTACAACCTGGGCGACCCGCAGCAGGCGCGCAAGTTTCTCGGCATGGGCAAGCTCAAGACCACGAAGTACGTGGTCAAGTTCGACATCCTGAAGACGGAGCAGGTCGCGTCCGCGCAGCAAAGCTTCGATGGGCGCACCCTTGGCCAGATGGCAGGGCTCCTTGGCGCGTTCTCGGGGTCGATCGGCGGTGCGCGCGCCGGCGCGGTCGGCGGCACGGCGCTGGGCTCGGTGAACAGCGGCGAGGCCACCAGCGTGTGGGTGATCGGCATGCGCTACAAGATCATCAATGCGGAGACCACCGAGCAGCTCGCGCAGGGGTACACGGAGGAGAAGATGGAGGTCGGCGCGACGTCGAGCGGAGCGCTGGGGATCCAGCAATCGCAGCAGGGCGGCGCGGGCCTGGACACGATGGTGCAGCGGCTGATTCAAAAGTCGGTGTGGGAGATTGATTCGAAGTACAAGTGACGAAAGGCGGGGCTAGGGACTAGGGGCTAGGGGCTGGGGATCGGCGGTGGGAGGCAGGCGTCGCTTGCTTGCGATGATCGAAACCGAGGTGGCGCTGGCATCGTAACAGTGTTCCCTAGTCCCTAGCCCCCAGTCCCTAGCCCCGTATTTCCCCTCTACCAATGCCTGAACTCACCAAACTCGGCAAGTACGAAATCCGCAAGGAGTTGGGCCGCGGCGCGATGGGTGTGGTGTACGAGGCGTACGACCCGCTCATCGAGCGCAAGGTGGCACTGAAGACCATTCGCCCGGATGCCCTGGTCGGTGCGACGGCCAACGAGATCCTCGCGCGGTTCCGCCGCGAGGCGCAGGCCGCGGGCAAGCTGCAGCACCCGAACATCGTCGCCATCTTCGACTTCGGCGACGACCAGGGCGTGTGGTACATCGCGATGGAGCTCGTCCCGGGCAAGGAGCTCAAGAGCTACTTCGAGAGCCAGCAGCGTTTCCCGACCCCGGAGATCGTGCGCATCGTGTCGCAGATCCTGGCTGCGCTGGGTCACGCACACCAGCAGGGCATCGTGCACCGCGACGTGAAACCCGCGAACGTCTTCATCATGCAGGACGGCACCGCCAAGGTCGCGGACTTCGGCATCGCGCACGTCGAGTCCTCCGAGCTCACCCAGGTGGGCACCGTGCTCGGCACGCCGGCGTACATGTCGCCGGAACAGATCCTCGGCCTGCCGATCGACGGCCGGTCGGATCTCTTTTCCGTCGGCGTCATCCTCTACCAGTTCCTCACCGGCGAGCGTCCCTTCGTCGGCAACGCGACCATCACGATGCGCAAGGTGCTCGAAGAGGAGCCGCTGCCGCCGTCGCGCTTCAACACGCAGATTCCGGGCGAGATGGACGCGGTGGTGCGCAAGGCGCTCGCCAAGAAGGCCGACGAGCGCTTCCAGTCGGCGGAGGAGTTCACCCAGGCGCTGGTCAAGGCGGCCGCCGGCGCGTCCGTCGCTGCCGTGCACAGCGGCGACACGACGATGGTGCCGCCGCCTTCCATGAAGACCGGGACCGCCAAGGCCGCTGCGAGACTTGCCCCGGCGCCGGTCATGGGCCCCGCATCCCCGCCCGCTGCACCTGCGCAGCGCAAGTCGCAGACGCTGCCGCTTGCCTTCGTCGGCGCGGTGGTGCTGGCCGCGGTCGCGGCGGGCTCGTGGTACCTGCTGCAAGGTCGCGACAAGCCCGCCGACCCGGTGATCGCCAAGGCGACGACGGCGCCGCCCGCGGGCACGG
>JADLEZ010000584.1 GCA_020845855.1 Burkholderiales bacterium | reverse complement strand
CTGGTCATCGGCATCGCCAACGATTCCTCGATCGCCTACGGCTGCGCCAGGGCCTTTCGCGAGCTTGGCGCGGACGTCGCGGTCACCTACCTCAACGACAAGGCGAAGCGCTTCGTCGAGCCGCTCGCGCAGGCGCTCGCAGCGCCCATCTTTCTGCCGCTGGACGTGTCGGTGCCGGGTGAACTCGAGACGGTGTTCGACGCGGTTGCGACGCAATGGGGACGGCTCGACATCCTCGTGCACTCCATCGCCTTCGCGCCGAAGGAGGACCTGCAGGGCGGGCTCCTGCAATGCTCCGCGGAAGGCTTCGCCAAGGCGATGGACGTGTCGTGCCACTCGTTCGTGCGCATGGCGCGCCTGGCCGCTCCGCTCATGACCGAAGGTGGCACCCTGTTCGCGATGAGCTATTACGGGGCCAACAAGGTGGTGCCGACGTACAGCGTGATGGGGCCGGTGAAGGCGGCGCTGGAGGCGTGCTGCCGCTATCTCGCGTACGAGCTCGGGCCGAAAGGCATTCGCGTGCACGCGATCTCGCCGGGGCCGCTCAAGACGCGCGCGGCGTCGGGACTCAAGGACTTCGACATCCTGCTCACCGAGGCCGCGCAGCGCGCGCCGCTCGGCGAGCTGGTCGACGTCATGGACGTCGGCTTTGCGTGCGCGTATCTTGCGACACCATACGCGCGCCGGCTTTCGGGAGAGACGCTCTACGTCGACGGCGGCGTGAACATCATGGCGTAATTCGTCGGCGAAAAGTACAAACCTACTTTTCGCCGGCACTTCAAGAGTGACAAATGGCTCGGGGCGGCCCTTCGCCCTTTGTGGAAACGGCAACGTGAAGACCGTCGAGATAACGTACCGGTACGACGCCACCGCCGCGACCGCGCGCGAGCGGCCGGCCGATGCCGACGCCGCGCTCGCGCGCCTCGACCGCGGCAGCCGCGCGATCGCCGACCTGGCCGACGGGACGGGTACGGCGCAACGCGTGATCCACCTCGATCCGCGCGACCTGGGGCTCGCGCAGGGCGGATCGGCGGCGCCGGTGCAGCGGCCGTACGCGGCGGTACTCGGCTGCGCGGACGCGCGGGTGCCCGTGGAGCTCGTGTTCAACGAGGGGCCCAACGATCTGTTCGTCGTGCGCGTCGCGGGCAACGGCCTCGGCAGCGAGGTGATGGGCAGCCTGCGCTACGCGGTCGAGCACTTCGACGGCTTGCGGCTCGTGGTCGTGCTCGGGCACGGCGGGTGCGGCGCGGTGTCGGCGGCGGTCGACGTGTTCCTCGACCCGAAGGCGTACTTGAGCTTCGCGCGCAAGCACACGCTGCGCGGCATCCTCGACCGCCTGCTCGTCGTCGTGCACTCCGCGGCGCGCCGCATGGCCGCCATCCACGGACCCGGCGTCGCCGGTCGCGCCCGCTACCGCGACGCGCTGGTCGAGGTGGCGGTGGTGTCGAACGCCGCACTCGCCGCGCACACGCTGCAGCAGGAGCTGACCGGCGCGGGCGAGCACGCGGTGCGCTCGGCGTATGGCGTGTACCTGATCGACGAGCGGCGGATCTGGGCGCCGCGGTTCCAGGACGCGAGTGTCGATGGTCTCGCGTATCCGCCCACTACCTCGGCGGATTTCGACGCCTTTGCCGACGCGGTCGTGCGTTCGCAGCGCATTGAAGGGTTCCTGACATGACGACGAACGAGCACAAGCGGTTGCAGGAGAACGGCGCGAGCTGGAAGCAGTGGGGTCCCTACCTCTCCGAGCGGCAGTGGGGCACGGTGCGCGAGGACTACAGCAGCGACGGCAACGCGTGGGACTACTTCAGCCACGACCATTCCCGTTCGCGTGCGTACCGCTGGGGCGAGGACGGCATCGCCGGCATCGCGGACGACAAGGCGCGGCTGTGCTTCGCGCTCGCGCTGTGGAACGGGCGCGACCCGATCCTCAAGGAGCGGATGTTCGGGCTCACCAACAGCGAGGGCAACCACGGCGAGGACGTCAAGGAGTACTACTACTACCTCGACAGCACGCCGACGCACTCGTACATGAAGTACCTGTACAAGTACCCGCAGGCGGCGTTTCCGTACGCCGACCTCGTCACCACCAATCGCGGGCGCGGACGCCACGAGCCCGAGTACGAGCTCATCGACACCGGCGTCTTCGACGCCGACCGCTACTTAGACGTGTTCGTCGAGTACGCGAAGGCGGCGCCGGACGACATCCTGATCCGCATCTCGGCCGCCAACCGCGGCCCGGACGCCGCCGTGCTGCACGTGCTGCCGACCCTGTGGTTCCGCAACACGTGGCAGGCCGACGCCGCCGTGCAGAAGCCGTCGCTCGTGGCGGCGGCCGGCGCAATCGCAGCGAGCCATGCCGATCTCGGCGAGTTCGTCCTGCATTGCGACGGAGCGCCCATGCTCCTGTTCACCGACAACGAGACCAACAATGAGCGGCTGTTCGGCACACCCAGCGCGTCGCGCCACGTCAAGGATGCGTTCCACGACTACCTGATCGGCGGCCGCCGCGACGCCGTGAATCCCGATCGGCGCGGCACCAAGGCCGCGGCGCACTACGAGCTCGTGGTCGCCGCGCGCGCCACCGCCGTGATCCGGCTGCGCCTGCGCGCGCCCGCCAAGGACGCACCCTTCGGCAGCGGCTTCGACGCGGTGATGACGTCGCGGCTGGCCGAGGCCGACGCCTTCTATGCCGCGCTCACGCCGCCGAAGGCGAGCGCCGACGAGGCGCGGGTCATGCGCCAGGCCTTCGCCGGCATGCTGTGGACCAAGCAGTACTACGCGTTCGACGCCGACCGCTGGCTGGAGGAGCACAACGCGCACCCGATGCAACGGCAGCACGGCCGGGCTCGCAACCGCGACTGGTACCACATGGTGAACGACCACGTGATCTCGATGCCCGACAAGTGGGAGTACCCGTGGTACGCCGCGTGGGACTTGGCGTTCCACTGCATCGCACTCGCCGCGGTCGACCCGAAGTTCGCCCGCGACCAGCTCGAGCTCATGCTGCACGAGACGTACATGCACCCGAGCGGCCAGATTCCGGCGTACGAATGGAACTTCAGCGACGTGAACCCGCCCGTGCACGCGTGGGCGACCATCTTCCTGCATCGCGCCGAGCAGTCGATGGGCGGCACCGAGGACCTCGAGTTCCTCAAGCGCTCCTTCCTCAAGCTGTCGCTCAACTTCAACTGGTGGGTGAACCGCAAGGACCGCAGCGGCAACAACG
>JADLEZ010000583.1 GCA_020845855.1 Burkholderiales bacterium | reverse complement strand
CGGCGCTGGTCTAGGAGCATGACGCTAGACCGCTCGGACTCCTCTTGCATCGACCCGCTAAAGCCAGCGCCGCACCCGCGACGCGTACGCCTCGAACTCGTCGAACTTGCCGCGCAGGACCCTCTCCTCGGGCACGATCTGGAATCGCGTGATGTACGCGACGAACAGCGCCGGACCCAGGAACGCCCAGAGCGCGGACAGGTGAAACGCCCAGGCCAGCAGCAGCAGCGCCATCCCCACGTACATCGGATTGCGCGTGACGCGGTACACCCCGCCGGTGACGAGCGCCGAAGTCCTGCCCGGGTGCAGCGGATTGATCGTCGTACGCGAGCGCACGAAGGCGACCAGGCCAAGCAGGTTGAAGCCCAAGCCGGCCACGACCGACGCCGCGACGAGCGCGAGGCGGACGCCGGTTGGCACGGCGAGCGCCGGCGGCAACATCGCAAGGCCCCACATCAGCGCGGCGGCGATCAGGCCCACGACGGGCGGGGGGATGCGGAGCTCGAGCGACATGCCGCGGCGAGTGTACCGCGTCGCTCGGCCCGGGGGTTATAGTCATTGATGGTGCGCAACCCCCTTCGCCGCGTCATGGAATGGCTCCTGATCGCCGCCGCGCTCGTCGTCGGCGTGCCCGCCGCGGCGTGGCTCGCGCAGGATCGCCTCATCTTCTTCCCGCAGCGCATCGAGTCCACGGCGCATCTGCCGCAGCGCGCGCAGCCGCTGACGCTGGCTGCGGCCGACGGCACCCGCCTCGCCGGCTGGATCGTGCCGGGCGAGGCAAGCCCGGCGCCGACGGTGATCTACTTCGGCGGCAACGCGGAGGAAGTGTCGTGGACGCTTGCCGACGGACGCTGGCCGCGCGCGTTCAACCTGGTCGCGTTCAACTACCGCGGCTACGGGACGAGTCAGGGCAAGCCCTCGGCCGCCGCGCTGCTGGCCGACGGGCTCGCCATCCACGATGCCGTGGCCGCGCGGCCGGACGTCGATGCCGCGCGCCTGGTCGTGTTCGGACGCAGCCTGGGCACCGCGGCCGCGGCGCACGTCGCGAGCGAGCGCAACGTCGCCGGCGCGATCCTGGTGTCGCCGTACGACTCGCTGGCCGCGGTGGGCAGCCACCACTACCCGCTGCTGCCGGTGTCGCTGCTGCTGCGCCACCGGTTCGTTCCGGTCGAGGACGCGGCGCGTGCGCGCGGGCCGCTGCTCGTGATCGTGGCGGACAGCGACTCGATCATCCCGCCCGCGCGCTCGCAGGCGCTGTTCGACGCCTGGGCGGGACCGAAGGAATGGATCGGCTTGCCGCGCGTCGACCACAATACACTCGGCGCGACCCGCGAGTTCTGGGATGCGATCGGGCGCTTTCTCGGGCGCCGCTAGGCTTCACCTGCGGTGTCGTCATGACCGCATCGATCGACGTCTGCCGCATGGTGCGTTCGGCTCGCCGTCGCCGCCACGCCACACTGCTACACTACCCCGATGCGAGTCGTCGGCGCACTGAATCGATCCGCGTTCGAGCCGGACCCATGCAAGGCATGGCGCCGGGCGCGGCTGCTCGACACCTTGCTGCACGGCGCCGGCCCCAGACGGGCGCCCGGGGTCACCCGGTTGACTCACGAGATGATGATGCGACGCGACGAAGCCCGCATGTTCGAGGTGGCGCGAAGGGTCAATGGCGGGTGAGCCCTGCGGATCCGCTCCTGCGTTTGCTGGCCCGCTTCGGCGACGAGGGTGTCGAGTACGTGCTCGTCGGCGGGCAGGCGGTTCGGCTCAACGGCTATGTGCGTGCAACGGAGGATGTCGACGTGCTCGTGCGTGCCAGCCGCGAAAACGGCGAGCGGATCAAGCGCGCGATGAGCTTCCTGCCGACAGCGGCGGAGCTCGACCCCGCGTGGTTCGAGCCGCAGCGCGGCGAAGTCGAAAACATCCGGGTGGCCGACGAGCTGCTCGTCGACCTGCTGTTCGCCGCCAACGGTGAAACCTACGAGACGATTCAGCCGCATGTACGCGTGCTGGACATCGACGGCGTGACGTTGCGCGTGCTCGACATCGAGGGTCTCCTGAAGACCAAGACCGATTATCGTGAGAAGGACATTCTCGACAAGCGCGTGCTCGAACGGATCAGGCGCGGACTGACGCCCGACTGACCCGGCGATGCAGGCGCCGCGCGCCATGAGCGACTACGACCAGATCGCCTACGTCAGCGGCAAGACCCGCCTCTTCGGCATCGTCGGCCACCCCATCGAGCAGGTGCGCTCGCCGGAAATGATCACGGCCGAGATGACCTCGCGCGGGCACGACGCAGTGCTGGTGCCGATGCACGTGCTGCCGGAGGACTTCGACACGGTCGTGCCGGCGCTCTTGCGCATGCGCAACTTGGGCGGCCTCGTGTTCACGATTCCGTTCAAGGCCCGCGCCTGCGCCTTCGCCGGCGAGCTCGGCGCGCAGGCCCGCGCGATCGGGGTCATCAACGCGCTGGCGCGCGGCGCCGATGGGGGCTGGCGCGGCGACATCTTCGACGGCATCGGATGCGTCGAAGCGTTCCGCCGCCGCGGGATTCCGCTCGCGGGCCGGCGCGCGCTTTTGATTGGTGCGGGCGGCGCGGGGTCCGCGATCGCCGCCGCGGTGGCCAGCGAAGGTCCCGCGTCGCTCGCGGTCCACGACGTCGACGCAGCGCGCGCGCAGGCGCTGGTCGACAAGGTGGCGCGCGCCACTCCCGGCGCGCGCATCGCCGTCGGCAAGCCGACGCTCGAAGGCATCGACGTGCTCCTCAACGCGACCCCGGTCGGCATGCTCGACGACCCGCGGCTGCCGCTGGCGGTCGAGAGCATTCCGCCCGGCGTGGTCGTGTTCGACGCGATCGTCAAGCCGGAGCGCACGCCGCTCCTCGCCCTTGCGCAGCGCTGCGGCTGCACCATCGTGCAGGGGCGCGAGATGATGCGCGGCCAGATCGCGCGGATGGTCGACTTCTTCTACGGCTGACGCGGGCGAAGGTCCGGCTTCAGGGCGGCCGCTGGAACCACGCGGGCGCGGGGCCGAGCAGCGCTTCGAGTTCGGGAACGTACTCGCGGTCGAGCGCGGCCACCTGCGCCGCGAGGTTGTCGACGATCCGCTGCCATCCTTCCAGGCCCGCGGCCCGGCCCGCATCGAGCACGCGCCGCAGCAGCAGTCCGAGGACTTCCTTCTTGCCGACCCGCCAGTCGTACTGGACGCGAAGGAGCACGAGGGTCAGCGGCGATCGAGTGTGGGCGGCCGCCACGCCGGCATCGTCGCGTTCGGCGCCCGCAGGAGCTTCAGCATCCGCACGGCCGCTTCGCGGCCGCGGTAGTAGCCCGGAACGCGCAGCGTCTCGCTGAATCCCGCGTCGAGGTACAGCGCATGCGCGGCCGCGTTGGTGGCGCGCAGCTCGACGTGCATCGATGCCACACCCGCCACCAGCGCCGACTCGGTGAGCCACGACAGCATCGCGCGGGCGATGCCGCGCCGCTGGTGCGTCGGCCGCACCGCCAGGAGCACGAGGTGGGCGTGCTCGTCGCGAAACGACATGATCGCGAAGCCCGCGACCCGCGGCCCGTCGCGCGTCACCAGCGCCACGTGCTCGGCGTCGCCGATCAACGCCGCGATGCGATCGCGCCGGTACTCCCAGCCGAGACCCGCCTCGATCAGGTCGCGCGACATGATCGCGAGCGATTGCGCATCGCCGGCGTTGGCGAAGCCCACGGGCAGGTCACGGCAGGCCATGCCGCGATTCTACGGCTAATCGAATCCGAGCTCG
>JADLEZ010000582.1 GCA_020845855.1 Burkholderiales bacterium | reverse complement strand
GTCGCCGCCGCATCGTGACCTTCGTCCACCATGCGTTCGGGGTAGTAGTAGTGCAGGAGCATGGCCTGTAAGGTGTTGGTGCACCACATGAGCCACTTGTACAGCTGCGCGCGCGCGGGCGATTGCAGGGGCGGCGCGAGCCGCGCTTCCGGATGCTTGTCGGCGAGGTACAGGCAGATCGCGGCCGACTCGTAGAGCACGAGGTCGGCGTCGACCAGCACCGGGATCTGTCCGTTGGGGTTGAGCTTGAGGTACTCCGCAGACCTGTGCGCGCCGGCCGTGCGGTCGACCAGCACGAGCTCGTACGGCGCGCCGATCTCCTCGAGCACCATGTGCGGCGCCAGGTTGGCGTTTCCTGGGTGATAGTGAAGCTGCGGCGGGGGCGATGGCATGCTGGGGATCCTCGTGGCGGTCGGGCGGACGCGCGGGGCTGGCGCCCGCCCGCCATTTTGCCGGACACTGCGAGACGGAGGGTCGACTGAAATGACGTTCCCCGCGTAGCGGATGGGCACGGTCCGGCGCGCCCAGGTGGCCGTGGCGGCGGTGCTGCTCGGCATCTTCTCCGTGCTGTTCGTCTACGCCTCGTACGTGCCGCTGCCGTCGAGCGCCTCGCGGCCGCTCGACCGCAGCCGCGTGATTGCCGCCGGCGAGGAACTGGCGCGGGCGAGTGTCGCCGACCCCGAGAGCGCGCGCTTTCGCCGCAGCTTCGTGAGCACCAAGTGGTCGGTCCCGACGACCTGCGGCGAGATCAACCATCGCAACCTGACGGGCGGCTACACGGGCTTCCACCGCTTCGTCGCGGCCGGGCCGGTGGCGCTGCGCGAGGACGAGATGAGCGCGGCGCAGTTCAAGCGCCTGTGGTCGGTCATGTGCGAGGCAGACGAATGACCTCGGACGCCGCATCGCCGCCGCTGCGCCCCGCGACCGCCGGCCGCGCCGTACCCGGGCCCGAGGTGCCGTTCTCGCTATTCGAGGGCGACGGGCTGCGCCGCGCGTGGGCAGCGCTGGGACTCGGCAGCCATACCCGGTTTCGGAACGTCTGGCGCTGCGCGCTCGCGAGCTTCGTCTGCTATGCGCCGATGGCGGTTCTCGCCTGGCGTCAGGGCCTTGCCGGCGCCGAGATCTCCCCGACCAACTTCTTCGCCGACTTCGCCGCCTACGTGCAGTTCCTGATCGGCCTGCCGCTGTTCCTCGCCGCCGAAGTCATCATCGACGGCAGCACGAAGGACGCCGCCAACGAGTTCTTCCGCTGCCGCATCATCCGCGCCGAGGACGCGCCGCGCTTCGAGCGGACGCACGCCGCCATCGCCCGGCTGCGGCAGTCGCTGTGGTCCGACGCCGCCTGCGTCGCGCTGGCCTACGGTATTTCGCTCGCGATCCTCGTGCCGCAGTTCGACACGAACCCGCTGCCCACGTGGCACGTGCACGGCATCGGAAGCGCGCGAAGGCTCACTGCGCCCGGCTGGTGGGCGTTCTTCGTCGCACTCCCCTTCCTCAACTACGTCTGGCTGCGCATCGGATGGAAGACCTTTCTGTGGGTCTACTACCTGTATCGGGTGTCGCGCGTACGCCTCGACCTCCACCCCACCCACCCGGACCTCACCGGCGGCATCGGCTTCATCAGCGAGACGCAGGGCCGGTTTGCCCTGTTCATCCTCGCCTACGGCCTGTCCAACGTGGCCGCGCCGGTCGGCTACGAGATCGCCGTGCAGAACTACGACTTCACGATCATGCCGGTCTGGGGTCCCGTGGTCGGGTTCATCGTCGGCGCTCCGCTCCTGTTCACGCTGCCGCTGTTCATGTTCACGAAGCAGCTGTTCCGCACCCGCAAGCGCGCGCTGGCCGCCTATCGCGAACGCGTGACCGAGCACAGCCGGCTGGTCGAGAGCCGCTGGCTGTTCGGCGACGGGACCCTGTCCTCGCAGGAGGAGGCCCGCGACATTGCCGAGCAGTCGACGCTGGGCACGATGTTCGCGCGCATCGAGCGCATGCGCGTCGTGCCGTTCGACCTGCGCTCGTTCGGGCAGCTCTTAGGCTCGACGCTGGGCGCGATGGCTACACTGCTGCCGCTGCTGCACACGCGAGGGGAGACGGCTGCCGTCGTCGAGGCGGTGGGCAAGCTGCTCGGGCAGATGGGCGGCCACTGAGGACCCTCGGCCCTAACGAACAGTTTGTCGAAGCTCGCGTGAACAAAACCGTGTCATCCCGAGCAACGCGAGGGATCTGCTGTTCAAGGACAAGGATCGCGCACGCCTACACGTCCAGATTGCGCACGCCCAGGGCGTTGGTCTCGATGAACGCGCGCCGCGGCTCGACCTGCTCGCCCATGAGGGTCGAAAAGATCTCGTCGGAGGCGATCGCGTCCTCGATCTGCACGCGCAAAAGGCGCCGCACCGAGGGGTCCATCGTGGTTTCCCAGAGCTGCTCGGGGTTCATCTCACCGAGGCCCTTGTAGCGCTGGATGGTCGCGGCGTCGCGCGCCTGCGCATCGAGCCAGTCGAGCGCTTCCTTGAACGTCTTTACGGCAAGCTGCTTGTCACCGCGCCTGATCACGGCACCCGGATGCACGATGTCGTGCATCACTGCCGCGGCCTCGGCGATCACCTTCGCGTCCTCGCTCGCGAGGAAGTCGGCGTCGATGCCGGTAACGTGCGGCGTGCCGTGGTGCATGCGCTTGATCGCGAGGCGATGCGTCTCGGTGGCCGCGTCGTAGCGCGGCTCGACCGTGATCTCGGGATCGGCGATCGCGGCGGCGAGCCGTTGCGCGCTCTGCGCCGCGGCGTCGTCGCTGTCGAGGTTCAGGTCGACGCCGGACAGCATGGCGTACAGCGCCGCCGGCTCGGTCACGCGCGACAGCCGCTCGATCACCGCTTCGGCGAGCTGGTGCTTGCGCGCGACGTCGGCGAACGTCTCCGGCGCGAGCGGCGCAAGTCCCGTGCCGGGCACGAATTCGGCATTCTTGAGCGCGGCGCGCAGGAGGTACTGGCGCAGCTCCTGGTCGTCCTTCAGATACGTTTCCTCGCGGCCGACCTTCGCCTTGTACAGCGGCGGCTGCGCGATGTAGATGTGGCCGCGCTCGACCAGCTCCGGCATGTGCCGGTAGAAGAAGGTCAAGAGCAGCGTGCGGATGTGCGAGCCGTCGACGTCCGCGTCGGTCATGATGATGATGCGGTGGTAGCGCAGCTTGTCGGCGGAGAACGCGTCCTTGTCTTCCTTCGGATCCTTGTGCTCGCCGTTGCCGTTGCCATTGCCGTTGCCGCCGTTACCGTTCGCGGCCGGCTTGCCGATGCCCGCGCCGAGCGCCGTGATCAGCGTGGCGATCGCCTCCGAGGACAGCAGCTTTTCGAAGCGCGCGCGCTCGACGTTGAGGATCTTCCCGCGCAAGGGAAGGATCGCCTGGAACTTGCGGTCGCGACCCTGCTTCGCGGAGCCTCCGGCGGAGTCGCCCTCGACGAGGTAGAGCTCGCACAACGTGGGATCGCGCTCCTGGCAGTCGGCGAGCTTTCCCGGCAGGCCCATGCCGTCGAGGACACCCTTGCGGCGCGTCAGCTCGCGCGCCTTGCGCGCGGCCTCGCGGGCGCGGGCGGCGTCGACGATCTTGCCGCAAATGATCCTCGCGTCCTGCGGATGCTCGAGCAGGAAGTCGGCGAGCTTGGCGCCGACGATTTCCTGCACGATCGGCCCGACTTCCGCGGACACGAGCTTGTCCTTGGTCTGCGAGCTGAACTTGGGCTCGGGCACCTTGACCGACAGCACGCAAGTCAGTCCCTCGCGCATGTCGTCGCCTGTGGTCTCGACCTTGGCCTTCTTGCCGATCTCTTCCTTCTCGATGTAGTGGTTGAGCGTGCGCGTCATCGCCTGCCGCAAGCCGGTCAAGTGGGTGCCGCCGTCGCGCTGCGGGATATTGTTGGTGAAGCACTGCACGCTCTCGGCGTAGCTGTCGTTCCACTGCATGGCGACTTCGACGGTGACGCCGTCCTTCTCGCCCACCGCGTGGAAGATGCGCGAGTGCAGCACGCTCTTCGTGCGGTTCATGTACTCGACGAAGCCCTTCACCCCGCCCGAGTGGGCGAAGTTCTCGCTCTTGCCGTCGCGCTGGTCGACGAGCTCGATCCGCACGCCGTTGTTGAGGAAGGAGAGCTCGCGCATGCGCTTGGCGAGAATGTCGAAGTGGTACTCGACGTTGCCGAACGTATCGCGCGAGGCCATGAAGTGGACCTCGGTGCCGCGGCGGTCGGTCGGGCCGGCCACGGCGAGCGGCGCCACCGGCACGCCGCGCCGGAACTCGATGAGGTGCTGCTTGCCGTCGCGCCAGATCTTGAGCTTCAGCCAGTCGGACAGCGCGTTGACCGCCGACACGCCCACGCCGTGCAAGCCACCCGACACCTTGTAGCTGTTGTTGTCGAACTTGCCGCCGGCATGGAGCTCGGTCATCACGATCTCGGCGGCCGAGCGCCTCAGCTCGTCGTCGTCCTTGATGCCGGTGGGGATGCCGCGCCCGTTGTCCAAGACCGACACCGAGTTGTCGGCGTGGATGACGACCTTGATATCGTCGCAGACACCCGCGAGCGCCTCGTCGATGGCGTTGTCCAGGACCTCGAACACCATGTGGTGCAGGCCGGTGCCGTCGGAGGTGTCGCCGATGTACATCCCGGGCCGCTTGCGGACGGCTTCGAGACCTTTCAGGACCCTGATGCTGGACGAATCGTAGTCGCTGCCGTCGTTCTGCGGCAGCGGGTTGGGTTGGGCAGACATGCTTCTAAATTCGCATGGGCATGACGACGTACTTGTAGTCGTCCCGCTCAGGCATGGTCACGAGCGCGCTCGAGTTGGCGTCGCCGAAGGCGAACTTGACGCGGCCGACCGACAGGTTCGACAGCGCGTCCAGGAGGTAGGTGATGTTGAAGCCGATGTCGAGGGGATCGCCCTTGTACGCGATCGAAAGCTCCTCCTCGGCCTCCTCCTGCTCGCTGTTGGTGCAAATAATCTTGAGCTGATCGGCATCGAGCACGATGCGCACGCCGCGGAACTTCTCGTTGGACAGGATCGCGGCGCGTTGCAGCGCGGCCAGGAGCTCGAGCCGATCGAACTCGACCTGCTTCGCGTGGCCTACGGGAATCACCCGGTTGAAGTCGGGGAACTTGCCGTCGACGACCTTGCTCACCAACTCGACGTTGGCGAAGCGGAAGCGGACCTGGTTGGCGAGGATGTCGAGCGTGACCGGATCGTCGCTGTCGGTCAGGAGCTTGCCCAACTCCAGCACCGTCTTGCGCGGCAGGATCACTTCCTGGCGGGCGAAGTCGCCGGCCACCCCGATGCTCGCCCACGACAGGCGATGGCCGTCGGTGGCGACCGCCTGCAGCGAACCCTGGTCGACGACCAGCAGCATCCCGTTGAGGTAGTAGCGGATGTCCTGCTGCGCCATCGCGAATTCCACCAGTTTGAAGAGCGCGCGCAAGTCCTTTTGCGGCAGCGACAGCGTCTGAATCTGCTCGGTCGCAACGCCGATGCGCGGGTAGTCGGTCGCCGCGAGCGTCTGCAGGTTGAAGCGCGAGCGCCCCGCGCGTACCGACATGCGGTTGTTGCCGACGTCGATGCTGAGCGTAGCGTCCTCCGGCAGCGCCCGCAGGAGATCCTGCAGCTTACGCGCGCCCACCGTGGTCGAGTGCCCGTCCTTGCCGGAAATTTCGCTGTGCGCCGTGATCTGCATCTCGAGGTCGGTCGCGGTCACGTACAGGCTGCCGTTGCGCTGTTCGAGGAGCACGTTGGCGAGGATCGGCAGCGTATGCCGGCGTTCAACGATGCCGGAAACGGCCTGCAACGGTTTCAGGAGCGCGTCCCGCGCGATCTGTTTGAGTTGCATTGTTGAACAGTAGGATCAGTTAATAGGAGGGCGTGAAAATCCGGGATGGGAGGCAAAAACGCTGGCGGTTCAGGGCTTTCGGTCACGCACGATTCACCGGATAAAGCCTGTGCGGCCTGTGGATCGTTTGGGGCTCGTTTCACGACGCGACGCTAGCCCAGGCTTGTCCACAAACCGACCCCTGGAAACACGCCGGTAAATCCTGTGGATTATACAACGAAAACGCACTTTTTCATAGGGAAAACGGGCGATTGGAAAGGGGTTTGGGAGGGTCGGCGAGCGCTTCGCGTCAAAATGGGGTCAGGGTTGATTTCGCGGCATCAAACTGGATCAGAGTCGATTTTGTGCTGCGGCAGCGTTGGCAGTCCGTTGAAAGCCCCAGTGTGTCATCCCGAGGAGCGAAGGCGACGAGGGATCTGCTTTACGCAACTCGCTGATTCGACGCGAAAGCGGATCCCTCGCTGCGCTCGGGATGACACCGGATTGGGGATACGGTCGCGAAACTCAACAAATTGTTAGTTTAGAAGCGCGGGAGCCTGCTGCCACGCCCGCAAAACGAAAATCGCGAAGGAAGGGTCAGAGCCGACTTTCTGCTGCATCCATGGCTGGCGCAGCGTCGGTGCTGCCGCGCCCGCAGAACGAAAGTCGGCTCTGACCCTACGAGCGCAGCACCTGCAGCAGGAAGTTCACGTCGTGGTTCATTTCCGGCATCGAGTCCCGCAGCTTCGCGATCTGCCGGCAGGCGTGCAGCACGGTGGTGTGGTCGCGGCCGCCGAAGTTGCTGCCGATCTCCGGCAGCGACATCTGGGTGAGCTCCTTGGCGAGCGCCATGGCCACCTGGCGTGGCCGTGCGACCGCGCGCGAGCGCCGCTTCGAGTGCATGTCCGTGACCCGGATCTTGTAGTAGTCGGCGACCGTCTTCTGGATGTTCTCGATGCTGATCTGGCGGTTTTGCACGGCCAGCAAGTCGCGCAGCGCGTCCTTGGCGAGCGCAAGCGAGATCTCCTGGCCGTGGAAGTTGGAGTACGCGAGGACGCGCTTGAGCGCGCCTTCGAGCTCGCGCACGTTGCTGCGGATGTGCTTGGCGATGAAGAACGCCACCTGCTCGTCCATGCGCATGCCGACCGCGCGCGCCTTGGCCAGCAGGATCGCCACCCGCATCTCGAGCTCGGGCGGCTCCAGCGCCACCGTGAGGCCCCAGCCGAAGCGCGAGATGAGGCGCTCCTCGATGCCGGCGATCTCCTTGGGGTAAGTGTCGCAGGTGATCACGACCTGCTTGTGCGCCTCGATCAGCGTGTTGAACAGGTAGAAGAACTCCTCCTGCGTGCGGCTCTTGCCGCCGAAGAACTGGATGTCGTCGATGAGCAGGAGGTCGAGCGAGCGGTAGTAGCGCTTGAAGTCGTCGAACGCCTTGTGCTGGTACGCGCGCACCACGTCGGAAACATAGGTCTCGGCGTGGATGTAACGAATCTTCGCGCCGGGGTTCGCACCGAGGATGTGGTTGCCGATCGCCTGGACGAGGTGCGTCTTGCCCAAGCCCACACCGCCGTATACGAACAGGGGGTTGTACGAGGTCGGGTGGTCGGCGACCTGGAGGCCGGCCGCCCGGGCCAGTTGGTTCGCCTTGCCGGACACGAAGGAGCCGAAGCTGAAGGTCGGGTTGAGGCTCGTCGAGTCGGGCTTGCGCACCACGAGAGCCGCTGCCGGCGCGGCGGCGGTGGTAAGTACGGACTCACGCCGCAGCGGCGAGCTATCCACAGATGCGGACGGTGGTTCCGCTGCCGGTGCCGGCGCGGGGGGTGGGGCGTCCGCGACAGCGTATTCGACGCTCACGGGGTGACCCTGCGCGGCCGTCGCGAGCGACACGATGCGGGCGCCGAAGCGCTCCTTCACCCATTGCAGCACGAAGCGGTTGGGGGCGGTCAGCTCGAGGCCGTGCCCGTCGTCGCGGCACGCCAAGGGCTGGATCCACGTGAGGAATTGCTGAGGCGTGAGTTCGCGCGCGAAGGCATCGAGGCACGCGGTCCAGGCGACAGGTGTGGCGGCGGGCGACATGAGGCGGCGGCGTTGCTTGCGGAGGACTTAGCGTGTGATCGTTCGACTGCGGGCAATTCGGCACGGCCTTCCACCACTCGCGCGAAGCGCCGCCCGGGCTGTGGATTGTAGTCGCCTCGCGGGCAGTTATCCACAACCTGCGGGGTCCTCGGCTTGTTGCTTTTTTGCGATGCCGAACCGCCTTGGGCCTGGCGGAAAGTGACCACTCGCATTGCGGGGTGATCCTCAGGGGCCACCCCGT
This sequence comes from Burkholderiales bacterium, assembly GCA_020845855.1. Classification (GTDB taxonomy): domain Bacteria; phylum Pseudomonadota; class Gammaproteobacteria; order Burkholderiales; family Casimicrobiaceae; genus VBCG01. The sequence goes on along the minus strand of JADLEZ010000582.1, from coordinate 9,061 downwards.
GCTGTCTTGACAGTTCGACACATAACGCGCTTAAATATAAGGCTTTTTGCAAGCGACGAACCCAAGCAAGGCAGACCGCCATGAAACGCACCTTCCAGCCGTCCAAGATCCGCCGCGCGCGCAACCACGGCTTTCGCGCGCGCATGTCGTCCGTGGGCGGACGCAAAGTGCTCGCGGCGCGTCGCGCCAAGGGCCGCAAGAGCCTGACCGTCGTCTGACGCCGCCGGACGCCGCTTCGGCGCCGCCTGCGAGCCGGTGCTGCCGCATGGATAGCGGCGGACTGCGCCGCCTGACGGGACAGGGCGCGTTCGAGACAGTGTTCCGCACCGGCCGCCGCGTGGAAGGCCTCTACCTCACGCTCATCGCAGCACCCGCACCCGTCGCAGGCGGGCGGCTGGGGCTCGTCGTCGGCCGCAAGGTGTCGCCGCGCGCGGTCGACCGCAACCGCATCAAGCGCAAGCTGCGCGAAGCCGCGCGTGCGAATCCGGCGGCGCTCGCGCGCCACGACGTCGTGCTGCGCGTGTCGCGTGCGCGCAACCGCGCCGAGCAGGATTTGTGCGCGCTGGAGGCCGCACGGCTCTTGACCGAGCTCGCGGCGCGCGCCTGCGCAACGCTCCAGTGAAGACGCTGCTGCTCTTGTTGCTGCGCGCCTATCAGTACCTGTTGCGGCCGATGCTCGGCAGCAACTGCCGCTTCTACCCGAGTTGCTCCGACTATGCGCGCGAGGCGGTGGAGCGCCACGGCGCGCTGCGCGGCGTGTGGTTGACCATCCGCCGCGTCGGACGCTGCCACCCGTATCATCCGGGGGGCTTCGACCCCGTGCCGTAACGCCTCTCCCCGAACCGGCCCCGTTTGCACGAGAAGCCGGGCGGGCTCTTTCCGACCCCCATGGACATCCAGCGTCTCATTCTTTTCGTCATTTTCTTCTCCTCGGCGTTCTTCCTGTGGAACGCCTGGCAGCAGGAGCACGCGCCCCCGCCGCCCCCGGTTGCGCAGAAGCCCGCCGCCCCGGCACCGGCGACAACGCCGAGCAAGGACGTGCCCGCGCCGCAGGCGGTACCAGCGGCGACGCCGGCCCCAGCGCCGTCGGCCGCGGTGCCGGGCACGGTTCCCGCGACGCCCGCGGCCGCGGCCGGCACGCCCATCACCATCAAGACCGACCTGTACACCGCCGAGGTCGATCCGGTCGGCGGCGTCATCTCGCTCGTCGCGCTCAACAAGCACCAGGACGCCACCGATACCACCAAGCCGTACCGCGTGCTCCAGCGCAATGCCGAGCGCACGTTCGTCGCGCAGGCGGGCCTCATCGGCGCGGACATGCCCAATCACACGACGGCGTACGAGGTGCTGCCCGGGCCGCGCGAGCTCGCCCCCGGCCAGGATCGCGTCGAGCTCAAGCTGCGCAAGACGATGCCCAATGGCATCAAGGTCGACGAGGTGCTCACGTTCCACCGCGGCAGCTACGTGATCGACACCGCCTTCGACATCACCAACGCCACCCCCAACCCCATCAAGCCGGAGGCCTACTTCCAGCTCCTGCGCGACACCAAGCACGCGGTGGTGCAAAGCTCGATGGCGCCTGCGTCGTATGTCGGCCCGGTCGTGCACACGGAAGGCAAGAAGTTCGAGAAGGTCGACTTCGGCGAGATCGACAAGCTCGCCGCCGATCCCAATCGCAAGTCCAAGTACGAGAAGACCGCGGACAACGGCTGGGTCGGCATGATCGAGCACTACTTCGTCTCGGCGTGGATCCCGCCGCAGGACCGGCCGGTGCAGCGCACCTTCTACACCAACAAGCTCGACGGCGGCCTGTACACCGCGGGGGTCCGCTTTTCCGAAGGCACCATCGCGCCCGGGGCGACCGGCGAGCTGCGCGCGTCGCTGTACGTCGGCCCGCAGGACCAGGAGGTGCTCGGCAAGATCGCGAAGGGCCTCGACCTCGTCGTCGACTACGGCATCTTCACCGTGCTCGCGGTGCCGCTGTTCATCCTGCTCAAGTGGCTGCACGGGTGGATCGGCAACTGGGGCTGGTCGATCGTGGTGATGACCATCATGATCAAGCTCGCGTTCTATCCGCTGAACGCGGCCGCGGCGCGCTCGATGGGCAAGATGAAGCTCATCGCGCCGAAGATGAAGGCGCTGCAGGAGCAGTACGCGAACGACAAGCAGCAGCTCCAGGTCAAGATGATGGAGATGTACAAGACCGAGAAGATCAATCCGCTCGGCGGCTGCCTGCCGATCGTCGTGCAGATCCCGGTCTTCATCGCGCTGTACTGGGTGCTGCTGTCGGCGGTGGAGCTGCGCCAGGCGCCGTGGATCCTGTGGATCAAGGACCTGTCCGCACCCGACCCGTTCTTCGTGCTGCCGGTCATCTACGCGATCAGCGCCTACCTGCAGGTCAAGCTGTCGCCCACCCCGATCAGCGATCCCGTGCAGGCGCGGGTGATGCAGATCATGCCGATCGCGTTCTCGGTGCTGTTCATCTTCTTCCCGTCGGGCCTCGTGCTGTACTGGCTCGTCAACAACATCCTGCAGATCGCGCAGCAGTGGCACATGAACCGGATGCTGGAGAGGGAAGCGGCGGCGAAGGAAGCGAAGCGGCGGTAGTGCCGGAAGGTGCGGCGCGGCCCGCAGGGGCGCGTGTTCGCGGTGAACGGAAGTGGCAAATTGTGTCATTCCGAGCGCAGTCTGAAATAAAATTACATCGCTCCCCTTGACCGGCGGCGGAAACGGCGTAAACTCGCCCGCCGCAGTGTAATTCAATTACACGCACGTTCACCCCAGGAGGAGTCATGCCGCACACTGCGCTTCGCCCCACGTCGTTCCGGTCCCGGTCCCGGTCCCGTTCACGCTTCGGCCTCGGCATCGCGCTCGCCGCCGCGGCGGCGTTCCTCGCGGCCCCGCCCGCGCCGGCCGCGCCGGCCAAGGGCGGCGCCGCCAACCTCGCGATGATCGCCGAGCCGCAGACGCTCGACCCGATGGCGTCCACCGCCGATCTCGTCGGCACCATCATGCAGCACGTCTACGAGCCGCTGTATACCTTCGACGCGAACTGGAACGTGGCGCCCATGCTGGCGGAGGGCATGCCGGCCATCTCCAAGGACGGCCTCGTCTACACGATTGCGCTGCGCAAGGGAGTGAAGTTCCACAACGGCAAGGAGCTGACCGCCGACGATGTCGTCGCCTCGCTCCAGCGCTGGATGGAGATGGCGCCGCGCGGCAAGGCGATCGCCAGGGAGGTCAAGAGCCTCGAAGCCAAGGGACCGAACACCGTCGTCGTCACGCTGAACCGCGCGTACGCGCCGCTGCTCGCGCACCTCGCCCTGCCCTCCGGCTTCGCCGTGATCATGCCCAAGGACACGATCGCCACCCCGCTCACGCAGTTCGTCGGCACCGGCCCGTACATGTTCAAGGAGCGCAAGCCCGACCAGTACGTGCAGCTCGTCCGCTTCGACGGCTACAGCCCGCGCAAGGAGCCGGCGAACGGCTACGCGGGCAAGCGCGAGGCGCTGCTCGACGAGCTGCGCTTCGTGCCGGTGCCCAACGCCAACACGCGGGTGGAAGGCTCGCTCTCCGGCCAGTATCACTTCGCCGACCTGCTCCCGGTCGAGTCGTACGCGCGCATCGAGGGCAAGCCCAACGTGAAGGCCGTGCTGACCGCGCCGTTCGGTTTCCCGTACCTCGTGCTGAACACCAAGCAGGGGCCGCTCGCCAACGTGGCGCTGCGCCAGGCCGTCCAGGCGGCGCTGAACGACGCCGACATGATGGGCGCGGGCTTCGGCGACGCGAAGTTCTATTCGGTCGAGGGCAACCACTACGCCAAGGGCACGCGGTTCTTCTCGACCGCCGGCACCGAGCACTACGGCAAGGGCGATGCGAAGAAGGCGGCGGCCATGGTCGCGGCAGCCAAGTACGACGGCGCGCCGATCAAGATCCTGACCAGCCAGCAGTACGACTTCCACTACCGCATCGCGCTGGTCATGGCGGAGAACCTGAAGGCCGCGGGTTTCAAGGTCGACATGCAGGTCGTCGACTGGGCCACGCTCATCCAGCGGCGCAACGACCCAGCGCTGTGGGACATCTACATCACGCACTCCGCCGTGCTGCCCGAGCCCACGCTGACCCCGCCGCAGTTGGGCGAAGGCGCGCCGGGCTGGTGGACCTCGCCGGCGAAGAAGGCGGCGCTCGAAGCGTTCGACGCCGAGAGCGACCCGGCCAAGCGCGGGGCGCTGTGGGGCAAGGTGCAGGAAGTCGTCTACGCCGAGGTTCCGTACATCCGCGTGGGCAGCTTCAACAGCGTGACGGCGAAGTCGGCGAAGCTCGACGGCTACGTCGCGATGCCCTGGCCGTTCTTCTGGAACACGGGACTGGCGAAGTAGTCCTCTCTCATTCTGTCCTCACCCGACCCTCTCCCGCACGCGGGAGAGGGGGCGAGGGCGGCGTGGTGCGGACCCATGGCATGAAACGCTACCTCGTCTCGCGCTTCGCCGGGATGCTGGTCGTGATGGCGCTGGTGGCCACACTGGTGTTCTTCATCACGCGCCTCGCACCCGGCGATCCCGCCGCGATCATGCTGGGCGACCAGGCCACAGCCGCCGACATCGCGAAGCTGCGCGCCGCCTACGGACTGGACAAGCCGCTGCCGGTGCAGTTCGCCTACTGGCTGTCCGAGCTCGCGCAGGGCAACCTCGGGCAGTCGATCTTCCTGCAGCGGCCGGTGACGCAGGCGCTCGCCGAGCGCGCGGAGCCGACGTTCTTCCTGACGCTGTTCTCGATCGTCATCGCGGCGCTGATCGGCGTGCCCTGCGGCATCGTCGCCGCCGTGTGGCGCGGCAAGCCCACCGACCAGGTCTTCTCGGGCTTCGCGATGCTGGGCGCGAGCGTGCCGAGCTTCTGGCTGGGCCTCGTGCTGATGCAGATCTTCGCCGTCGGCCTGGGCTGGTTTCCGGTCGCAGGCTACGGCGATCCCGGCGTGCCGCTGTCCGCCCGCCTGCATCACCTGGTGCTGCCGTCGATCGTGCTCGGCGTGGTCAACTCGGCGCTCATCCTGCGCTTCACGCGCGCCAGCATGCTCGACGTGCTGGGCGACGACCACATCCGCACCGCGCGCGCCAAGGGCCTGTCGGAAGCGCGCGTGATCCTGCGCCACGCGCTGCGCAACGCGCTGATCCCGGTGCTCACCGTGCTCGGGCTGACCTTCGCCCTCCTGATCGGCGGCGCCATCGTCACCGAGACGGTGTTCGGGCTGCCGGGTGTCGGCAACCTCGTCGTCTCGGCGGTGCTGCGGCGCGACTATCCGGTGATCCAGGGTGCCCTCCTGGTCATCGCCGGGCTGTACGTGCTCATCAACCTCGCGATCGATCTGCTCTACCTGGTCGTCGATCCGCGAGTGAAGTACTGATGGCCGCGACCGCCGCCACCGTGCGCGCGCCGTCGCGCAGTCCGTCCGCGCTCATCCTGCGCAAGCTCTTTCGCCGCAGGGTCGTGCTGGCCGGCGCGGTGATCCTCGCCCTCGTCGCGCTGCTCGCGCTCTTCGCCCCGTGGATCACCCCGTACGACCCGACGGCGATGAAGATACTCGATCGCATGCAAAGCCCGCGCGCGTCGCACTGGTTCGGCACCGACGAGCTCGGCCGCGATGTCTTCTCGCGCGTGGTCTACGGCGCGCGCTATTCGCTTTTGATCGGCGCGGCGGTGGTGCTGATCTCGGTGGCGGGCGGGGTGCTGCTGGGGCTCGTCGCCGGCTTCTTCCGCCGTCTCGACGGGCCGATCATGCGCGTGGTCGACGCGATGATGTCGTTCCCCGACATCCTGCTCGCGATCGCGCTGGTCGCGGTCCTCGGCGCGTCGATGACCAACGTGATCCTGGCGCTCGCGATCGTCTACACGCCGCGCGTGGCGCGCGTCGTGCGCGCGTCCACGCTGGTGGTGCGCGAGCTCCTGTTCGTGGAGGCGGCCCGCGCACTGGGAGTGGCGACGTGGCGGATCCTGTTCATCCACATCCTGCAGAACATCGCCTCGCCGATCCTCGTCCAGGCGACGTTCATCTTCGCCTACGCGGTGCTCGCCGAGGCGGGGCTGTCGTTCCTCGGCGTGGGCGTGCCGCCGGCGCTGCCGACGTGGGGGACGATGATCGCGAGCGGCCAGCAGTTCGCGCACCAGGCGATCTGGCTCGTCGTCTTCCCGGGCCTCGCGATCATCCTCGCCGCGCTGTCGCTGCAGATGGTCGGCGACGGCTTGCGCGATCTGCTCGATCCCAAGCTGCGCAAGGCGATGTGATGGACGCGGCCCCGCTGCTGGACGTCCGGCGCCTGCGGACGCACTTTCGCACCGACGCCGGTGTAGTCAAGTCGGTCGAGGACGTGTCGTTCTCGCTCGCCGCCGGGCAGACCCTGGCGGTGGTCGGCGAGTCGGGCTCCGGCAAGTCGGTGACCAGCCTGTCGATCATGGGGCTGATCCCCAATCCGCCGGGACGCATCGTCGGCGGCGAGATCCTGTTCCGCACCCGCGAGGGCGCCGTCGTCGACCTCGCGCAGCTGCCGGGCAAGGCGCTGCGCAAGCTCCGCGGCCGCGACATCGCGATGATCTTCCAGGAGCCGATGACGAGCCTCGATCCGGTGTTCACCGTCGGCGACCAGATCGCGGAGGCGGCGGCGCTGCACCTTCGCCTGGATCGCGCGGCGGCGATGCAGCGCGCGCGCGAAATGCTGGAGCTGGTCGAGATTCCCGCCGCCGCGCAGCGCATCCACGAGTATCCGCACCAGCTCTCGGGCGGCATGCGGCAGCGGGTGATGATCGCGCTCGCGCTCGCGTGCAACCCGTCGCTGCTGATCGCCGACGAGCCGACCACCGCGCTCGACGTCACCATCCAGGCGCAGATCCTGGCCCTCGTCGACAAGCTGCGGCGCGACATCGGCATGGCAGTGCTGTTCATCACGCACAACCTGGGCGTGGTCGCCGAGATCGCCGACCGCGTCGTCGTCATGTACAGCGGGCGCGTGGTCGAGGAAGGCGACGTGCATCCGTTGTTCAAGGCGCCGAAGCACCCGTACACGCAGGGACTGCTCGCCTGCCTGCCGCGCCGCGCGCAGGCCGACGAGGGCGCGCCCCGGACGCGGCGGCTCACGGCCATTCCGGGGCAGGTCGCAAGCCCGCTCGATCCGCTGCCCGGCTGCGCGTTCGCGCCGCGCTGCGCGCTCGCGCTGCCCGATTGCTCGGCGGCGATGCCGCCGCTCGCGGACGTCGCCGTGGGGCGGCGCTCGCGCTGCCTGCGCTGGAGCGAGCTATGAGCCCGCCGGGCCGCCCCAAGGGCGAATTACACCGAAGCGCGCAGCGCGGAGGCGATCCTACTGCGCAACCGATGCTGGCCGTGCATGGCCTTACGAAGTACTTCGGCCACGGCGAGCGGCCGGTGCGCGCCGTCGATGGCGTGAGCTTCGAGATCCGCAAGGGCGAGGTGCTCGGCCTGGTCGGCGAATCGGGCTCGGGCAAGAGCACGATCGGCCGCGCGGTGCTCAAGCTCACCGAGCCCACCGCCGGCGAAGTGCGTTTCGAGGGCACCGACCTCGCACGGCTGTCCGCGCGCGCGATGCGCCCCTGGCGGCGCCGGCTGCAGATCATCTTTCAGGACCCGTACGCGAGTCTCAACCCGCGCCGCCGGGTCGGCGACACGCTCGCCGAGGCGATGGCCACCCACGGCCTGCATCCGGGTGCGGCGCGGCGCGAGCGGATCGCGGAGCTCTTGTCGCTGGTCGGGCTCGCCCCCGAGCACGCGCAGCGCTTTCCGCACGAGTTCTCGGGCGGCCAGCGGCAGCGCATCGGCATCGCCCGCGCGCTCGCCGTCGAGCCCGAGTTCATCGTCGCCGACGAGCCGGTGTCGGCGCTGGACGTCTCGATCCAGGCGCAGGTGATCAACCTCATGTCCGACCTGCGCGAGCGCTTCGGCCTCACCATGCTGTTCATCTCGCACGACCTCGACGTCGTCGAGTACCTGTGCGACCGCATCGCCGTCCTCTACTTGGGCAAGGTCATGGAGGTCGCGCCGGCGCGCGAGCTGTACGCGTCGCCGCGCCATCCGTACACGCAGGCGCTGCTCGAAGCCTCGCCGCGACCCGACCCCGAAGCCAGGCGCGCGCGGCGCCTTCTCGCGGGCGACATCCCCAGCCCCGTGGATCCGCCGTCGGGCTGCGTGTTCCGCACGCGCTGCCCGCATGCCCAGGACGCGTGCGCGGCCAGCGTGCCGGCGCTGCGCGAGGTGGCCCCCGGCCGCTTCAAGGCGTGCCTGCGCGACGACATCCCGTGATGGACCTCATCGCCGCGATACGTGAGCGCGCCGGCCGCCTGCCCAAGGCGCAGCAGCAGGTCGCCGCCGCCGTGCTGGAGGATCCCGCGTTCGCGGTCCGCGCCAACGTCGACGACATCGCGCGCCGCGCCGACGTGAGCCCACCGACGATCGTGCGCTTCTGCCGCGCGCTGGGCTTCGCCGGCCTGCGCGAGTTCAAGCTGCACCTCGCGCAAGCGCTCGCCGTCGGCACCCCGACGCTGCACCGCGCGGTCGCGCCCGGCGACGACATGCGCACCGTCGCGCACAAGATCCTGCATGGCGCGGCGACCGCGCTGACGCGTCTCGAGTCGCACATCGCGCCGCAGGCGCTGGAGCGTGCGGTGGCGTGCATCGCAAAGGCGCGGCGCGTGGACTGCTATGGCGTGGGCAGCACGTCGAACTTCATCGCCACCGACGCGCAGGCGCGCTTCTTCCGGCTCGGGATCGTCTCTAACGCGTACACCGACGCGCATTTCCAGTTGATCTCCGCCGCCACGCTGGCGCGCGGCGACGTCGCGCTCGCGATCTCCTACGTCGGCCGGATGCCCACGCTGATGGAGGCGGTCGAGGTCGCGCGCGAGCGCGGCGCGACGGTCGTCGCAATCACCCAGCCGGAGACGATGCTCGCGCGGCGCGCGAACCTCGTGCTGCCGGTGGTCGTGCCCGCCGATCCGGCGATGCGCGTAGGTACCGAGGCCTACCTCGCGCAGATGGCCTACCTCGAGATCCTGATGGTCG
>JADLEZ010000581.1 GCA_020845855.1 Burkholderiales bacterium | reverse complement strand
CGGCACGGAGCGGGGCGCGCGAGCGCTCCGCTCCTGTTTTGCGCGCAATGTAACAAGGGGACCGGATGAAGATCGGCATTGTCGGAACCGGACGGTTGGGCACCGCGTTGGCGCATCGCCTCCTCGGGGCCGAGGCGTAACGGATCGGCGGGCTCGCGCGAGAGTAGACTTTCCCGCTGGACCTGCGCACGAGCTCATGACCTCCACGACCACGCTTGCGCCCCACGTTCTGGCCGTCGACGATGACGCCGCCGTGCGTTCGCTGATCGCCGAGTACCTGACCGAGAACGAGCTGCGAGTGACCACGGTGGCGACCGGCGCCGAGATGGCGAAGGTGCTCACCCTGCAGGCGGTGGACGTGGTGCTGCTCGACCTGCGGCTGGCCGGCGAGGACGGCATGCACCATGCCCGCAAGCTGCGCGAGTCGTCCCGGATCCCCATCATCATCGTCAGCGGCCGCAAGGACGAGGCGGACCGCGTGATGGGCCTCGAGCTCGGCGCCGACGACTACATCACCAAGCCGTTCAGTCCCCGCGAGCTCCTCGCCCGCGTGCGTGCCGTGTTGCGCCGCTATCGCGTCGCCGGCGAAGCGCCGCCGGGTTACGATCAGGGTCTTCGCGCGTACCGCTTCGGCGGCTGGGAGCTCAACTTGCGCACGCGGCGGCTGATCGGCCCGGACGGGCGCCGCGTCGAGTTGAGCAACGGCGAACTGAGCTTGCTTCACGCGTTCTGCGCGGCGCCCCAGCGCGTGCTGTCGCGCGACCGGCTGCTCGACCTGTCGCGCTTGCACAGCGCCGAGGTCTACGACCGCTCGATCGACGTGCAGATTCTGCGGCTGCGGCGCAAGATCGAGCTCGATCCGGCGCACCCCCAGTACATCAAGACCGAGCGCGGTGCGGGTTACTGCTTCGACGCCGCCGTGGAGGTCCTGCGCTGACTGCATCGCGGATTCCTGCGTTTGTAACACGGCGGCCGGGAGCCGAAACCTCGCCGCAGGGTCGATGCGTTTCAATGAGGCATGGCTGCGTTGCAAGGCATCGATCGGTTCGCTTTCGCTGCCGCGCCGACCATCGTGATTGTCGAGCGGGACGCGCTCATGTGGGAGCTTTTGGCGGAGTGGCTGAAGGCAGAACGCTACGAGGTCTATCGCTGGGACGGCATGGAGCCGGCGCCGGCGCTCGACCCCGCCATGGCGGTCGTGGACGTGTGCTGGCCGCGGCACGCGGAGATCTCGAGCCTGCGCCGCGTGCGTGCGGCGTTTCCAGGGGTGCCGATCGCGGTCATCTCCGGGCGCTTCAGTTCCGGAACGCGCGGCGCGGGCACGGCCGCGCATCGACTGGGCGTGCACCAGGCGATCCCCAAGCCCTGCCATCGCGCGCAACTCGTTGCGGCGGTGCGCGAGATCGTGGGATCGCCCCGACCGTAACCTGATCCCGTGGCGATTCGGCCCGCGGACCCGGCCTCCGGCACAGCGCGCCTGCAGCGCTGGATCGTCGGCGTGGGCGCCGGTGCGCTGATCGCGCTCGCGGCCTCCTCGATCTACGACGCCGTGCGGACGTATCGGTATGCCATCGCCGACACCGAGCGCGAGCTCGCCAACCTCGGCGGGACGCTCGCCGAGCAACTGGAGGGTAGCCTGCAGCCCGTCGACGTGCTCCTGCAGTCGACCTCGGACTCGCTCGGCCGGCTTCCCGATGGCGCACCGGAGGCCGCCGTCGATCGCACGCTCGCGATTCGCGCGGCCGAGCTGCCGCAGGTGACCGCCCTCGATGTTTTCGATGCGCAGGGCAGGAGCAAGTACAGCTCCGCCGGCGCCAACGCCGGTCCTGCCTACGTGGGTGATCGTGCGTACTTCACCGTGCATCGCGACGATCCGACGGCGCGGCTGTTCGTGAGCGAGCAAACCTCCACGCGACCGAACGGGCGTCGTGAGTTGGTGTTGTCTCGCGCGTTGCGCGACCCGTACGGCAAGTTCGCCGGGATTGTCGCGGCCACGGTCGAGCTGGCCGAGCTCCGGCAGTCCTACCGTGCAATCGACCTCGGCTCCCGAAGTGCGGTTTCGCTCTATCGTAGCGACGGCACCCTCCTGGTGCGGGAGCCATCCGCACCCGGCACGGTGGGCAAGGTGGTTCCGGCGATCGCCGCCTTCGCGGACGCGGCGCCCGGGCGGGCGCCGGCGAGGCTGGAAGACCCGCTCGACGGCAGATCGCTTTTCATCGCTGCCCGCCGGCTCGACCCGATGCCGCTCATCGTCGCGGTCGCGCGCGACAGCGCGGCGGTCCTCCAACCCTGGCGCAGGGAGATGTATCACGTCGCGGGGCGCACGCTCGCCATGCTCGCGCTGGGTGCGCTCGCGATCGCCGCGCTCGTACGCCAGCTTCGCAGGATCGACGCCGGCCAACGCGCGCTGCGCGAGAGCGAGACGCGCTACGCGCTGGCCATGGAAGTAGCCAACGAGGGCCACTGGGACTGGCTCCTCGACGGCACGCCGTCCTACGTGTCGCCGACGATGAAGAGGCTGCACGGCCGCGCGCCGGACACTCGGGCGACCACGCGGGAGGAATGGCTCGCGCAGGTGGACGTGCACGCTGACGACCGGGCCCGCGTCGAGGCCGCGGTCGCTGCCCAGCTCGCCGGGGGCAGCGTGCGCTACGAGGTGGAGTACCGCGTGCGCGACCGGGACGGCGCGTGGCGCTGGCTCAACGAGCGCGGAAGCTGCCTCCGTAACGCAGCCGGCGAGCCGTGGCGGTTCGTCGGCTCGACGATCGACGTCACGCCGCGCAAGGAGGCGGAGCGGGAGCGCGAGCGCGTCACCGCGCAACTGCGCCAATCGCAAAGGCTCGAAGCGGTCGGCACGCTGGCGGGGGGCATCGCCCACGACTTCAACAACATTCTGGGAGCAGTCGTCGGCTACGGCGAGCTCGCGCAGACCGCCGCGCCGCCCGGGAGCGCCTTGCGCCGCTACGCCGACAACATCATGCACGCCGCGGATCGGGGACGGGCGCTGGTCGAACGCGTACTCGTGTTCAGCCGCAGCGGCATGGGCGAGCGCATCGCGGTGGACGTGCAGGCCGTCGTCGCGGAAGCGCTCGAGCTTCTCGCGGCATCGCTGCCGGCGCGCCTCCGTCTCGAGAGCCGGCTCGATGCCGGACATGCGGCCGTCCTCGGCGACGACACCCAGCTGCACCAGGTCGTGATGAACCTGTGCCTCAATGCGATCCAGGCGATGGGCGATGAGGGACTCCTCGAGGTTGCGCTGACGCGGACGACGCTCGCGCGGCCGCAGGCGCTGTCGCACGGCTTGCTTGGCGCGGGCAGCTACGTGCGTCTCATGGTGCGCGACTCCGGGCCGGGCATCGCACCGGACGTGCAGGAGCGCATGTTCGATCCGTTCTTCACGACCAAGGGTGTGGGCCAGGGAACGGGGCTCGGCCTGTCGCTGGTCCACGGGGTCGTCGCCGACCTCGCAGGCGCGATCGACGTGCAGACCCGGCCCGGCGGCGGTAGCGCGTTCACCGTCGTTCTACCGGTAATCGCCGAGGCAGCGCCTGCCGAGCAACGCGATAACGATGCGACCCCTCACGGAAAGGGCCAGACGGTCATGATTGTCGACGACGAGCCGGCGCTGGTCGCGCTCGCGGAGGAGATGCTCGCGGACCTCGGTTACGAGCCGGTCGGCTTTACCGCGGGCGCCGCGGCGCTCGCGGCGCTACGCGATGCGCCGCAGCGCTTCGACGCGATCCTGACCGATGAGACGATGCCCCGGATGAGCGGCAGCGAGCTCGCGCGGGCGATTCACGCGCTGCGGCCGGACCTAGCTATCCTGCTCATGAGCGGCTACCGCGCGCCCCAGCTCGGTCACGGAGCCTTCAACGCCGGCGTGCGCGAAGTGCTGGCAAAGCCGCTGCGGCAGCGTGACATCGCGCGCGCGCTGGCGCGCGCGCTCGAGCTCGATCGGACGAACTGCTAGCCGTGCGACGCGAGCTCGGCCCAGAAGATGAAGTAGGTGCCGCAGGCGAGCACGAATGCCATCAGCGGTACGACCAACGGGACCCATCTCATCGAGCTTCCTCTTGCCGGATCGGCCGGAGCTCGCTCCTGGTTTCGTCCCGCGCCTGCCGCTTCACCTGCGTTCGCGTTCTCACGCATCCGGCCGCCCCTTCCAGTGGAAGTAGAGGTCCTTGCCATCCTTGCCGGCGAGCGTGACTTGCTGCGACTCCGTCAGCCCCTTGAATCGGGCGCGCACCGTGTACGTGCCGTCGGGCAGCATCACGTAAAGCATCGGCCCGGCGTTGGGCAACTCGAACACCGGATTGCCACGGGCATCGGCAATGACAACCGGCACATTCGCGAGGAACTCGCCGTCCTTGCGCTCGGAAAACGTCATTCGCAGCGGGAACTCCTTGGCCAGCCGGCGCATCGTGGCTGCCTCGCCCTTACCGACGCCTCCGTTGAGGTAGGTCGTGGCGGTGACGGTCTCGACGACGATGGAGTCCTGCGCAAGGGCTGCCAGGGGCAGCGTTGCAAGCAGGCTGGCACCGATCATCAATGACATCAGGGATTTGCGCGGTTTCATGCGGTAGCTCCTCTTCACGTTTATGGAGAACTCGACGCG
>JADLEZ010000580.1 GCA_020845855.1 Burkholderiales bacterium | reverse complement strand
TGATGCGGATAGTCGTCCAGCCGCTTGGCCGGCGCTGGAATTCCCGTCATGGCCAGCAAGTCGACCGCCTTGGACCGCGCCTGCCGCCGGCTGAGGCGCTCGTGCTCCATGATGTTTTCGGTGATCTGCGCGCCGATGCGCATGACCGGATTGAGCGAAGTCATCGGGTCCTGGAAGATCACCGCGATCGCTCCGCCGCGGATGTCCCGCAACGCACGGTCGCCCAAGGTAAGCAGCTCGGTTCCCTTGAAGGCGATGCTGCCACCCACGATGCGCCCGGGTGGCGACTGGATCAGCCGCAGGATCGAGAGCACTCCCACCGTCTTGCCGCTGCCGCTTTCCCCGACAATGGCCAGGCATTCCCCATTGTCGACGGAGTAGGAGATGCCGTTCAGCGCGTTCACGACACCGTCGACGGTGAAGAACTTGGTCTCGAGGTCCCGAACCTCCAGGAGTTTCGGAGCGGCCATGGCGCCAGGAGCGGGGCTCTTCGACATGTCTCGTATTGAATGGATTCAAAACCTAAGCGAGAAAACGCGTCATGACGCTACGGACCAATATCCGGCGCCACGACGCGCCGATCGGGACGGTAGCACATTGTGGTGCGCCCTGGCAGCTGGAAAGCTTGGATCGACCAGGGTAGGGGGAACACCGCGTTTTCCTTGTGGCGTGGCTGCCGCAGGCGGCGGTGGACGGATCGGATCGCCGGGGAGCGAGGATCGCGCGTACTTCAAGTACCATGCGCAATCGTCGAGCGGCATGAAGAAGCAAGAGGCCCTCGGCAGCCGCGGTTGAGCGGTTTTACCGGACCAATGCAAAGGCGTGGAACGCGCACCCTGATGCCATGCACGTGACCCCGAACAGCCCCAAGCGGCGGCGAGTTCTCGCCGGCATCGCCGCGCTGGTCGGCGCAGGCTACCTGCCGCCGGGGCTCGCGCAAACAGGGTCCGCCTCTGCCGGGCAGTTCACGGCGCTGTCCAAGACGTTCACCGGATTCGCGTACGACGACCCGCAGCTCGCGGCCGCGCTGCTGCGCGCACTTGCCGCCGACGTCGGGGGTGCGACGCTGTCGCGCATCGCGGCCCTCGCGTCGTCCACGCCGGCGGACACACTCACCGAAGCCCTGCGCGCGGCGAAGCTCGACACTGCCGCAGCGCGCGTCGTCGTCGCCTTGTACTCCGGCGTCGTGCAAACGCCGAAAGGCCCCATCGTGTTCACCTACGACCAGGCGCTCGCGTGGCAGGCGGTGCCGTGGACCAAGCCCAATGCGCTGTGCGGTGGGGCCACCGACTACTGGGCGAGCGCGCCGGCGGAATCGAAGTAGATGGCCATCCTGACCGCGGACGTGGTGATCGTCGGCTCGGGCATCGCGGGCGCGATGACCGGCTACACGCTCGCGCGCAACGGCGTGAAGGTGCTGATCCTCGAGGCCGGCCCGCGCGTGGACCGCGCCAACGCGACCGCGCTCTTCCGCCGCTCGCCCACCAAGACCCCGAACGCCCCGTACCCGGCGCACCCCAAGGTGCCGCAGCCCGACGAGGACAGCATCGGCTCCTACTACGTGCAGGCCGGGCCGGTGACGTTCCGCGGCTTGCAGGCGCGTTGCGTGGGCGGCACCACGTGGCACTGGGGCGGGCTCACGCTGCGCTACCGGCCGAACGACTTCATGCTGAAGTCCAAGTTCGGCGTCGGCGTGGACTGGCCGTTGCGCTACGCCGATCTCGAACGGTGGTACGGCGAGGCGGAAAGCGAGATCGGCGTGTGCGGGCCGCCCGACTACGACTGGGGGTCCCCGCGCTCGACACCCTACCCGATGCCGCCGATCGCGCCGACGTACCTCGACACGGTGATCGGCGCGGCGTGCGCGCACGTGGGCCTCACCATGGCCCCGTTCCCGCATGGGCGTAATTCGGTCGCCCGCGACGGCCGCCCGCCGTGCTGCGGCAACGCCTCCTGCGTGCCGATCTGCCCGATCGGCGCCAAGTACGACGCGTCCGTGCATGTCGCGAAAGCGGAAGCGGCAGGCGCGCGCATCGAGCCGCTCGCCATCGCCAGCGAAGTCGTGGCCGGCGCCGACCGCAAGGTGAGCGCGATCCGCTTCCTGCGTCCCGACGGCAGCGTGCACGAGGCGCGCGGCAAGGTCTTCGTGATCGCCGCGCATGCGATCGAGACGCCGAAGCTCCTGCTCATGTCGCGGCTCGCAAGCGGCGGTACGGTCGCCAACGCGAGCGACCAGGTCGGCCGCAATCTGCTGACGCAGCTCGACGCCGGGATGATCGGCCTCACCCGCGACAAGCTCTATCCGTACCGCGGCCCGGTCGAGACGAGCGGCATCGTGCAGATGCGCGACGGCGACTTCCGCGGCATGCACGGCGCGGCGGGGGTGTCCCCGTCCAACGAGGGCTGGTCTCGCGCGATCGGGCCGTTCAAAGCCGCCGAGAAGTACGCGGCGCAGGGCTTGCGCGGCGTAGCGCTCGCCGAGGAGGTGAGCTACCACCTCGCGCGCGAGCTCGCCATCGGACCCTCGGTGGAAGTGCTCCCGGACCCCGACAACCGGGTGACGCTTGCCGCCGACCAGAAGGATCCGCTGGGCCTGCCGCGGCCGCGCATCGCATTCAAGTGGGGCGACTACGAAATGGCGGGCATGAAGGTCGCGATGGAGTACGTGCTCGGCCTCATGTACGCGCTGGGCGCCACCGACGTGCAGACGCAGGGGCCGGTGACCGACGGCGCGGTGATGGGCGGCACCTGCCGCATGGGCGAGGATCCGCGCACCACCGTGGTCGACCGCAACCTGCGCACGCACGATCATCCCAACCTGTACCTGGTCGGCTCGTCGACCTTCCCGACCATCACGGCGTCGCCGCCGACGCTCACCATCGCCGCGTTCGCGTTGCGCGCCGCGGACACGATCCGATCCGAGCTGCCGTCGCTATAATGGCGGCATGGTTGCGGTGCTGCACGCCGCGCCGCGCGCCGCCGCGCCGCAGGCGGTCGCCGCGTGGCTTTCCTCCCTTACTGCCGACTACACCGAAGAAGAGCGTGCGTCGTTCGCCGACGCCATAGCGTACGCCCGCGAGCACACCGGCGACGCCGCGCTGGCCGACGGCGAGCCGGCGCTCGACCGCGCGCTCGGCACCGCGGCGATCCTCGCGGGCCTCAAGCTCGACGCGGACTCGCTGCGCGCCGCGATCCTCCTCGGCGTGCCGGTCGCGGGCGCGTTCGACGCCGACGAGGTGCGCGCGAAGTTCGGCGACGACGTGGCCGCGCTCGTGGCCGGCGTTGCGCGCATGGGCGGCATCCGCATCGAGACCGAGAGCGCCAGCAAGGAGGAGCGGGCGGCGCAGGCCGAGAACCTGCGCAAGATGCTGCTCGCGATGGTCGAGGACATCCGCGTGGTGCTGATCAAGCTCGCCGAGCGCACGCAGGCGCTGCGCGCGCTGATGACGGGCGACGAGGAGTGGCGCGCGCGCGCCGCGCGCGAGGCGATCGACCTGTTCGCCCCGCTCGCCAACCGCCTCGGGATATGGCAGCTCAAGTGGGAGCTGGAGGACCTCTCCCTGCGCGCGCTCGAGCCGGCGACGTACAAGTCGATCGCGAAGCTCCTCGACGAGCGGAGGCTCGATCGCGAGCGCTACATCGAGGAAGTCGTCGACACCCTGCGCGCCGAGCTGAAAGCGGCGGGCATCGCCGCGGAAGTCACCGGGCGGCCCAAGCACATCTACAGCATCTGGAGCAAGATGCAGCGCAAGCAGGCTGGCATCGACACGCTGTACGACATCCGCGCGGTGCGCATCCTGGTCGACTCGGTGAAGGACTGCTACACCGCGCTCGGCCTCGTGCACCATCGCTGGACGCCGCTCGCGCGCGAGTTCGACGACTACATCGCCAAGCCGAAGGCCAACAACTATCGCTCGCTGCACACCGCGGTCATCGGCCCCGAAGGCAAGCCGCTCGAGGTGCAGATCCGCACCCGCGAGATGCACCAGCATTCGGAGTACGGTGTCGCCTCGCACTGGCGCTACAAGGAGGGCGCGCGCAAGGGCGCGCGCCACGACCCGTCCTTCGACGAGAAGATCGCGTGGCTGCGCCAGGTGCTCGACTGGAAGGACACGGTCGCCGATTCCACCGAATGGCTGGCTGCGTTCAAGGAAAGCCTGTTCACCGACGCGATCTACGTACTGACCCCGCAGGGCAAGGTGATCGACCTGCCGCGCGGCGCCACCCCCGTCGACTTCGCGTACGCCGTGCACACGGGGCTGGGTCACCGCTGCCGCGGCGCCAAGGTGGACGGGCAGATGGTGCCGCTCAACTATCGGCTCGCCAACGGCCAGCGGGTGGAAATCATTTCGGTGAAGCAGGGCGGGCCGTCGCGCGACTGGCTCAACGCGGAGCTCGGCTACGTGCACGGCAACCGCGCGCGCTCCAAGGTCCGGCAGTGGTTCAAGGCGCAGCAGCACGAGGAGACCGTGGCGCAGGGGCGGGCGCTGGTGGAGCGCGAGCTCGCGCGCCTGG
>JADLEZ010000579.1 GCA_020845855.1 Burkholderiales bacterium | reverse complement strand
TCGCCTACATCGAAGGTGTATCCGCCGCGCGCAGCCTCGCGCAGCGGCACGGCTACGCGATCGACCCGCGGCAGGAGCTCCTGGCGCTCGGCGCCGCCAACGCCGCCACCGCGTTCGCGCAGGGCTACCCCGTCGCCGGCGGCCTGTCGCAATCGACCGTCAACGACAACGCCGGCGCGCGCACGCCGCTGTCGCTGGTGCTCGCGTCGGGCGCGATCGCGCTGTGCCTCATCTTCCTCACCGATCTGTTGCGCAACCTGCCCGACGTCGTGCTTGCCGCGATCGTGCTGGTGGCGGTGAAGGGCCTCGTCAACATCCGCGAGCTGCGCCGCACGTTCGCGCTGTCGCGCGTCGAGTTCTGGGTCGCGATGGTCGCGTTCGCGGGGGTGCTCCTGCTCGGCATTCTGAAGGGCGTGCTGGTCGCAGCCCTCGTATCGATGGTGCTGCTCATCCGGCGGGCGGCGGTGCCGGCGGTCGCGCGGCTCGGCCGGCTGCCGGGGACGCATCGGTTCGCCGACTGCGCGCGCAATCCGGATGCAGAGGACGTCGCCGGCGTGCTGGTCGTGCGCGTCGAGGCGGGGCTTCTCTACTTCAACGCCGGCCACATCCGCGACGAGGTGCTGCGCTTCGTGACGGAGGCCGGCACCAGCGTGAAGCTCGTCGTGTGGGACCTGTCGACGTCGCCCTACGTCGACATCGCGGGGGTACGCATGCTGGCGGAAGTCGCGCGCGAGCTCGCGGCCCGCGGCAGCACGCTGCGGCTCGCGGAAGCGCACGCGACGGTGCGCGAGCTCGTGCGCAAGGAAGGAGCGGCGGAGCTTGCGTTGCCCGACGGACGCGTGAGCGTCGCCGAAGCGGTCGCAGCGCCGCGCTAGACCTTCCATGAATTTTCGGCGTGCCATCGCCTTTGGATGGGTCGGCGACGGCGTTCTGACCGTCCGATTCACGTATCGCGGTGGTGTAATCCGCATCTTTGGTGCCGGTTACTGGCGAAAGGGAAAGACGATCTATGAGCGCGAGAATCAAATACACGAATGAGCCCATTGGCGAGCCTCGAGTAATCAAGGACTTCCTGCCTTCACCGTCCGAACTCGCATTCCGGGGCGAGGACGTGAAGATTACGATCACGCTGAGCAAGAAGAGCGTGGATTTCTTCAAGTCCGAGGCCGCCAAGGCAGACACGCAGTACCAGCGCATGATCCGCCGGTTGCTTGATGCCTATGTAGAGGCGCATGCTGACGAACGACCGCCACGCAGGCCCCGCAGTAGAGCCAAGGCAGTCCGGACGTAAATTGACCGTACCCGCAGCGCTCCGTGCAGGTCAGGTGATCCCGGAACTAGGCCGCGACAATGAGCCAAATCTGTCTACTAGTTCTTGTAACAACAACCCGGAGTTCGCCACGGTCGTCAAGGTGCTCGACGCGCTACACCTGAAGCTTGCAGTGCTGCCAGCCTGACGCAGGCGTTGAGACGTGGACGGCGCGCTCGACGCCTGTCAGCGATCGGCGGGCGGTTCGTCAAGGAGGTCCCGAGCCGCACGCGCCCATCCTGTGGCGCGCGGAGCTGGGCAAGTTAGAACTTCTCCGGCACCCGCTTGTACGCGTAGTCGGGCTCCTTGTAGCCCTTCGCCTTCTGCCGCTCCGGCAGCTTGATCTTCGCCCGCGGCGCCTCCTCGTAGGGAATCTTCGACAGGAGGTGCGTGATGATGTTCAGGCGCACGCGCCGCTTGTCCTCGGAGTTGGCGACGTACCACGGCGCCCACGAGGTGTCGGTGGCGGCGAACATCGCGTCGCGCGCGCGCGAGTAGTCGTACCAGCGGCTGTACGACTTCAGATCCATCGGCGAGAGCTTCCAGATCTTGCGGCCGTCGTCGATGCGCGCCTTCAAGCGCCGCGTCTGCTCGGGCTCGCTCACTTCGAGCCAGTACTTGAGCAGGATGATCCCGGAGTCGACGATCGCCTTCTCGATCAGGGGGACGCCCTTGAGGAACCGGTCGGCCTGCTCGGCGGTGCAGAAGCCCATCACGCGCTCCACCCCAGCCCGGTTGTACCAGCTTCGGTCGAAGATCACGATCTCGCCGGCCGCGGGGAGGTGCGGCAGGTAGCGCTGGAAGTACATCTGCGACTTCTCGCGGTCGGTCGGCGCGGGCAGCGCGATCACGCGGAACGCGCGCGGGCTTACGCGCTCCGTGATCGCCTTGATGGTGCCGCCCTTGCCGGCGCCGTCCCGGCCCTCGAACACGACGCACACCTTGAGGCCCTTGTGCTTCACCCATTCCTGCAGCTTGACGAGTTCGACGTGCAGCTTCCGGAGCGCGCGCGCGTAGTCCTTGCCGGACAGTTCGCCGGTCGCTTCCGCCGCCTTCGCCTTTTCCTGGTCAACCGCTTTGCTCTTTGCCATGCGCTTCTCCCGAGGATGGCGCCGCGGCCCTCGCCCGGCGCCAGATTGCGTAAGGAATCACCGTCAACGCGCAGATCACGAGGTAGGCGAGCACGGTCGCGACGACCGCAGGCTGCGCGCGGTTCAGCGCCGCCACCAGGAGCGCGAGACCGCCGTTGCGCAGTGCGCTCGACACCGCGGTCGCGGTGCGGGTCGCAGGCTCCGGCCCGCCGAGCAGGTGTCCGCACGCCAACGCGAGCACGGTCACGGTCACGATCGCGACCGTGACGCGCGGACCGGCGTCGACCACCGGGCGCCAGATGTTGACCAGCGCGAGCACGACCAGGATCGCGAGCAGGATGCCGGCGACGCGGTGGAGGATAGGGTCGCAGCGCGCGGCCAGCGCGGGCGCCGTACGCTTCGCGAGCATGCCGAGTCCGAGCGGCAGGAGCTGCGCGAAGAGCACACGATCCAGGCGATCGCCGGTACGGCCAGCACGACGGCGAACAGCGCCTTCGCGAGGACGGCCGGGCGCTGCGCGACCCAGCGAAGGTCGCTTGCAACGATCGTCATCCCGAGGTCGAACATGACCGTGAGCAGGGTCGCCG
>JADLEZ010000578.1 GCA_020845855.1 Burkholderiales bacterium | reverse complement strand
CGGTTGAGCGCGACCATGTACTTGAATGCCTCGTCCTCGCCCATGAGCTGCACGAGGGAAGCGAGCATGAGATAGGCGGTGCCCGACGAGTTCGGGTTGCCGAGCATGACCTCACCCTTGAGGGCGGGATCGAGGAGATCCTTCCAGCACTTCGGCACCGGCAGCTTGCGCTTGGCGCCGATCTCGGTGTTGTAGCCCAACGCGAGAATGCCGCCGTAGACCCCGGCCACGCGGTGCTTCGAGATGTCGGTGATGCGCTGCGCCCAGTCGTAGAGCTGGCTCACGTTGGGCGAGCGGTACTCCTCCAGCAAGCCGTCTTCCGCGGCCTGCAGGTAGCTGTCACCCGGGCCCGCCCACCAGATGTCGCCCTTCGGGTTCGCGCGCTCGGCCTTCACCTGCGCGAGCATCTCTCCGGTGGCCTTCTGCACGACCGCGACTTTGACGCCGCTCGCCTTCTCGAAGCCCACCGCCATGCCCTGGCACCAGGCGGTGTTGGGCGAGCTGCAATACAGGTTGAGCTGCGCGTGGGCGAGCGCCGGGGCGAAGGCGAGCAGCCACAGGATGCATTTCATGGTGTCGGTTCCCCTGGGATTGATGTGGCTACTTCGCGACGGCGCCGACGTCCTTGTCCCAGCGCGCAAGCAGGCGCTTGCGCTCGGCCGACTGGCCGTACTTGGCGAAGTCGTAGTCGATGAGCTTGACGTCGGAAGTCTTGGGGGAGAGCGGCGAGACCGGGGTGGCCACGTTGGAGGGAATCTGGAACTGCTTCGCCTGCGCCGCGAGCGCCTGCGCCTTCGGCGTCAGCGCCCAGTCGTAGAACTTCCTTGCGTTGTCGAGATTGCGTGCACCCTTGACGATCGACATCGAGCCCACCTCGTAGCCGGTGCCCTCGCACGGTGCCACGCCCTTGACCGGGAAGCCGGCCTGCGCCTCGGTCACCGCGTCGTGGATGAACGACACACTTGCGATGGTCTCACCGCGCGCCACCGCCTTGATCGGCGCCGTGCCCGAGCGCGGGTAGGTGTTGACGTTCTTGTGCAGGGCAAGCAAGTACTTGAACGCCTCCTCTTCGCCGAACACCTGCACGAGGGTGGCGATTGCCGTATAGGCAGTACCCGATGCGTTGGGGTTGGCCATCTGCACTTCGCCCGCGAATTGCGGCTTGACGAGGTCGCGCCAGCAGGCCGGCGGTGCGAGCTTCTTGCGCGCGAGGAGCTCGGTGTTGTAGCCGATGCCCAGCACGCCCAAGTACAGCCCCACGGTGCGGTGCTTCGACTGCTCCGCCTGCTTCTGCGCCCACGGCTGGAGCTGCGCAACCAGCGGCGAGCGGTACTCCTCGAGCAGGCCCAACTCGCCCGCCTGCAGGTGCGGGTCGCCCGTTCCCCCGAACCACAAGTCGAGCCGGGGATTGGCCTTTTCCGCGGAGATCTGGGCGAAGGTTTCGCCGGAGCCCTTTTGCACCATCGTGGCCTTGATCCCCGTGTCCTTCTCGAACTGGGTGGCGGCCAGCGTGCACCAATCGGCCTGCACGCTGCAGACGAAGTTGAGCTGCGCCGCCGCCGGCGCGCCGGCGGCGGCGAGGCTTGCGCAGGCGATCAGTCGGACGATGAAGCGCATCGGCATCGGCGTGGCTCCCGGGTGGACTTTGCCATAATCGGGCATCGGAAATCGGGGGTCAACTGCAATGGCCGCAGCTTACCGCCTGGGCGTCGACCTCGGCGGCACCAAGATCGAGATCGTCGCGCTGGACAACGACGGTCGGGAGAGGCTGCGTTATCGGGTGCCGACTCCGCCTGGCGACTATGCGGAGACGCTGGCGGCCATTGCCGAGCTCGTCCGCGACGCCGAAGGCAGGCTGGGTGCCGCGCCGGGCGCGTGCCGCGTGGGCATCGGCACGCCCGGGTCGCTGTCGCGCGCGACGGGATTGCTGCGCAACTCGAACTCGGTGTGCCTCAACGGCCGCCCATTCAAGGCCGACCTCGAAGCGCGGATCGGTCGCGAAGTTCGGATGAGCAACGACGCCAATTGCTTCGCGTTGTCCGAGGCGCAGGACGGCGCGGGGACGGGCGCCCGCGTCGTGTTCGGCGTGATCCTTGGTACCGGGGTCGGTGCGGGCATCGTGGTCGAGGGTGGAGTGCTCGACGGCGCCAACGGGATCGCGGGCGAGTGGGGGCACAACCCGCTGCCGTGGCCGCGCGACGACGAACGTCCCGGCACGCCGTGCTACTGCGGTCGCAGCGGCTGCATCGAGACCTGGTGCTCGGGACCGTCCTTCGAGCGCGATCACCGCGCACGCAGCGGCCGCGATACGCCGACCGCGCAGATCGTCGCGGATGCGGCGACGGGCGATGCGGCCGCGAGCGAATCGCTCGCGCGTTATGAGGAGCGGCTCGCGCGCGCGCTTGCGCACGTCGTCAACCTGATCGACCCCGACGTGATCGTGCTGGGCGGCGGGATGTCGAACGTGCAGCGCCTTTACGAGAGCGTGCCCCGGCTGTGGGGCGCGTGGGTCTTCTCGGACCGCGTGGACACGAGGCTCGTGCGCAACCTGCACGGGGACTCGAGCGGGGTGCGCGGGGCGGCGCGATTGTGGCCCGCCGCGGCCGAAGGGGAGGTCCGGTAGACGCATCGATTCAGCCAATGATCCGGCCCGATCCGGAGCCCTCTGCGCATGAACGACGCTGCGCGGCGTCGAGGGTTCCCGCCACCGCGTAATTGGGAACCGGGTTTCATCAGCCGGTATGGCAACTGTCATTTAGCCGGACCGCGAACTTTCGTTCTGCCGACCCCCAAACTTTCGTTCTGCCGGACCGCGAACTTTCGTTCTGCCGGACCGCGAACTTTCGTTCTGCCGGACCACGAACTTTCGTTCTGCCGGCCCCCAAACTTGCGTTCTGCCGCCACCCGGGCCTATGCTCCGGCGTGCCTCCCACCACCACCCGGACGATCCACCGCCACCTTGAGCCCCGGTTGCGCGAGGCGCTCCGGGATACCCCCGCCGTCCTCATCCACGGACCGCGCCAGAGCGGCAAGACCACGCTCGCGCGAACCGTCGGCGAGGCTCAAGGCTATCGGTACGTCTCGTTCGACGACGACGACGCGCTCACCCTTGCCAGGAACGACCCCCTCGGCTTCGTCGCACGCCTGCCGGAGAAGGTCATTCTCGACGAGGTCCAGAAGGCCCCCGGGATCTTCTCGTCGCTGAAGCTTGCGATCGACCGGCGCCGGACGCCCGGCCGCTATATCCTCACCGGCTCGGCGAACGTGCTCCTCGTTCCCGGGCTCTCCGACTCGCTCGCGGGACGAATGGCGATCCTGCACCTGCACCCTCTGTCGCAATCCGAGCTCGAAGGAACGACGTCGCGGTTCCTCGACATTCTTTTTCGTGGACGGTTCAAGTCCGGATTGTCCGATCGGCTCGGCGGCGATCTTGCCCGGCGGATCGTGCGTGGTGGATACCCCGCGGCCGTGGCCCGGCGCGCGCAGGCACGGCGCCGGCTATGGTACCGGGACTACGTGGAAACCCAGATTCAACGCGACATCCGCGACCTCAGTCGCGTCCGCTCGTTGGACACGATGCCTACGCTCCTCGAGTTTGCGGCGGCGCGTACGGCTCAGGTCTTGAACGTGGCCGATCTCGGGGCACCGCTGGAGCTCACGCGTCCGACGATTCTCGAGCACGTCACGTTGCTCGAGCGCGTGTTCCTGATCGAGCGCTTGCCGTCATGGCACTGGAATCCGAGCAGTCGGCTGGTCAAGCGGCCGAAGCTGCATTTACGCGACACCGGCGTCGGGTGCGAACTGCTGCACTTCGATTCCGCTCGACTGGATGCCCACCGGTCGATGTTCGGGGCGATGCTGGAAACGTTCGTGTTGCAGGAGTTGCGGCGGCAGGCCGATGTGCGACGGGATCCGATCCAATTCTTCCACTTCCGGGACCGCGACGACCATGAGGTGGACATCGTGCTGGAGCAGGGCCACGGCAGGGTGGCGGGCATCGAGGTGAAATCCGCGGCAACCGTGCAGGCAGCCGATTTCCGCGGGCTGCGTAAACTTCGGGAGGTTTCGGGAAAGAGCTTTGTATCCGGTGTCGTCCTGTATGACGGGGGTGCCACCATCGCCTTCGGCGACGGCATGTTCGGCGTACCCGTGCGCAAGCTCTGGCAGACCGCGTGAGCACAGGCTTCACCGAATCCGTCGTCGAGGAGGCCGCTCTCGCCTGGCTCGAAGCGCTCGGCTACACGGTCAAGCACCGCCCCGAGATCGCCGCGGGTGAGCCGGCCGCGGAGCGCAGCGACCCGGGCGACCGAGACGGTGCCGGAGCACGCGGAGGTGTTGTCGGAGGCCTGGGCGGTGGCGTGAGCAGGCGGACGCTCACGTCGCGGCTGGCGGCGCGACGCAAGCTGCCTACATCGACGTGTAGTTCGGCCCGCCGCCGCCTTCGGGCGTCACCCACTGGATGTTCTGCCGCGGGTCCTTGATGTCGCAGGTCTTGCAATGGACGCAGTTCTGCGCGTTGATCTGCAGGCGCTTGCCCCTCACGCCCGACCCCTCTCCCGCAGGGAGCGGGGAGTCGGCATCGACGAACTCGTAGACGCCGGCCGGGCAGTAGCGCGCTTCGGGGCCGGCGTAGCGCGCGAGGTTGACGGTGACCGGGATCGCCGGGTCCTTGATGCGCAGGTGGACCGGCTGGTCCTCCTCGTGGTTCGTATTCGACAGGAACACGCTCGACAGCTTGTCGAACGTCACCACTCCGTCGTACTTCGGATAGTCGATGCGCGGCATTTCGTCGGCCGGCCGCAGCGATGCGTTATCCGGCTTGTCGTGACGCAGCGTCCACGGCACGAGCGCACCCAGCCCCAGGTCGTTGAGCCACATGTGCAGGCCGCCGTGCACGGTCCCGGCCCACATCCCCCATTTGAGGCCCGGCTTCACGTTGCGCACCTTGTACAGATCCTGGTACACCCACGACTTGCGCCACGCCTCGTCGAGGTCCGCGAGCGTGTCGTGGGAGCGGCCCGCGCCGAGCGCGGCAAACGCCGCCTCGGCGCCGAGCATGCCGGTCTTCATCGCATTGTGGCTGCCCTTGATGCGCGGCAGGTTCACGAAACCCGCCGAGCAGCCGATGAGGGCGCCGCCGGGAAACGCGAGCTTCGGCACCGATTGCAGCCCGCCTTCGTTGATGGCGCGCGCGCCATATCCCAGGCGCTTGCCGCCCTCGAACGTCGGCCGGATCGCCGGGTGCGCCTTGAACCGCTGGAATTCGTCGTACGGCGACAGGTGCGGGTTCTCGTAGTTCAAGTGCACCACGAAGCCGGCCGCGACCAGGCGCTCGTCGAAGTGGTAGACAAACGAGCCGCCGCCGGTGCGGCTGTCGAGCGGCCAGCCCTGGCTGTGCAGGACCAGGCCCTTGTGGTGCTTGTCCGGCGCCACTTCCCACAGCTCCTTGATGCCGATGCCGTATTTCTGCGGATCGACGCCGTCGCGCAGGTTGTAGCGTTGCATCAAAAGCTGCGAGAGCGAGCCGCGACAGCCTTCGGCGAACAGGGTGTACTTGGCAAGGAGCTCCATCCCAGGCTGGTAATCGGGCTTGTGACTGCCGTCGCGGGCCACACCCATATCGCCGGTGGCGACACCACGCACCGCGCCCTTGTCGTCGAACAGGGCCTCCGCCGCCGCGAAGCCGGGGTAGATCTCCACGCCCAGCGCCTCGGCCTGCTGCGCGAGCCAGCGGCACACGTTGCCCAGGCTCGCGATGTAGTTGCCGTGGTTGCTCATGAGCCGCGGCAGCATCCAGTTCGGGATGCGGTAGGCCTTCTCGGCCGTGAGGACGAGGAAGCGGTCGTCGGTGACCTCGGTGGTCAGCGGCGCGTCGCGGGTGCGCCAATCGGGCAGGAGTTCGTCGAGCGCGCACGGATCGACGACCGCCCCGGAGAGGATGTGCGCGCCGACCTCGGAGCCCTTCTCCAGGATGCACACCGATACCTCGCGCTGGTGCTGTGCGGCGAGCTGCTTCAGGCGGATCGCCGCGGCGAGGCCCGACGGGCCGCCACCCACGATCACGACGTCGTACTCCATGGCTTCGCGGGTCATCGATGTCACCTCGTGGCGGGGGGTGCGGTCGCGGCGACATTATAATTGGCCGACTGCCATGATCGCGCCGCGCCTTCACGTTCACACCGCGAAGTTTGCCGTCCGCTGGGGCGATATGGACGCGTACGGCCACGTGAACAACGTCGCGTACTTCCGCTACTTCGAGACCGTCCGCCTGGAGTGGCTGTACGCTCAGGGCAAGCTGCCCGGGCACGATCCGACCAAGGGGCCGGTCATGGTCAACGGCAGCTGCGACTTCCTGGTTCCCATCGTGTTTCCGGCAGACGTCGAAGTCCGGATGTACGTCGGCATGCCCGGGCGCTCGAGTCTGCCCACCTACTACGACATCGCCGGCAACGGCATCAAGTACGCCGACGGCGCCAGCAAGCTCGTGTGGATCGAGCTCGCGACGGGGCGGCCCACACCGCTGCCCGCGCACATCGCGGCGCCGTTGCGCAAGCAACTCAAGGGCGAGTAATCATGAGCGCGGAGGGTAGTCGAATGACCAACAGACTGTGGGAACCCTCCGCTGCGCGCGTGGCGGCGGCGAACGTCACCGCGTTCGCCGGACGGATCGCGGGCAAGTACGGCGCCGACGTCGGCGACTACGGCAAGCTGTGGCGCTGGTCGGTCGACCACAAGCCGCAGTTCTGGCGCGAGCTGTGGGACTACGCGGGCGTGCTGGGCACACCCGGCGACCGCGTGCTGGCCGACGCCGAGCGCATGCCTGGAGCTACGTTCGTCCCGGACGCGCGGCTCAATTTCGCACGCAACCTCCTCGAGCGCCGCCCCGCCGACGACGACGGCGACGCGCTCGTGTTCTGGGGCGAGGACAAGGTGAGGCGGCGGGTGTCGCACGCGCAGCTGCACGCGCTCGCGTCGCGCGTGGCGGCCGCGCTCGCCGCGCAGGGCATCGAGGCCGGGGACCGCGTCGCAGGCTACATGCCGAACATGCCGGAGACCCTTGTCGCGATGCTGGGCGCGACCGCGCGCGGCGCGATCTGGTCGAGCTCGTCGCCCGACTTCGGCATCCAGGGCGTGGTCGACCGATTCGGGCAGATCGAGCCGCGCGTGCTCGTCACCGTCGACGGCTACTACTACAACGGCAAGGTGGTGCCGATACTGGACAAGGTGGCCGCCATCGTCGCGCGCCTGCCGACGGTGGAGCGGGTCGTGGTCGTCCCCTACCTCGCGCAGCCCGGCGCGCTCGACGTGACGAGCGTGCCCGGCGCGGTCGCGTGGGACGTGTGGCTCGCTCCGTACCTGCCGGGTCCCATCGATTACGTGGAGCTCCCGTTCAACCACCCGTTGTACATCCTGTACTCGTCCGGCACCACCGGCGTACCCAAGTGCATCGTGCACGGGGCGGGCGGCACGCTGCTGCAGCACTTGAAGGAGCATCTGCTGCACAGCGACGTGAAGCCGGGCGACCGCGTGTTCTATTTCACCACCTGCGGCTGGATGATGTGGAACTGGCTCGCGTCGGGGCTCGCGGCAAAGGCGACGCTGCTGCTGTTCGACGGCTCGCCGTTCATCGATCGCGGCCGCGTGCTGTGGGAGTTGGCCGATGCCGAAAAGATGACCCACTTCGGCACGTCGGCCAAGTACATCGACGCGCAGAAGAAGATCGCGCTCGTGCCGCGCAAGGACTTTCGCCTGGCGACCGTGCACACCATGCTGTCCACCGGCAGCCCGCTCGCGCCGGAGAGCTTCGACTACGTCTACCAGTGCGTGAAGAGCGACCTCCTGCTGGCATCGATCTCCGGCGGCACCGACATCGTGTCGTGCTTCGCGCTCGGCGTGCCGACGCTCCCGGTGTACCGAGGCGAGCTGCAGTGCCGCGGGCTCGGCATGGACGTCGACGTGTTCGACGAGAGCGGCCGGCCGGTGCGCGGCGAGCAGGGCGAGCTCGTGTGCAAGTCGCCGTTTCCCGCGATGCCGGTGCGGTTCTGGAACGACCCCGATGGCGCCAAGTACCGCGCCGCGTACTTCGAGCGATTTCCCGGCATCTGGTGCCACGGCGACTGGGCCGAGTTGACCGAGCACGACGGCGTGATCATCTTCGGCCGCTCGGACACTACACTCAACCCCGGCGGCGTGCGCATCGGCACCGCCGAGATCTACCGCCAGGTCGAGCAGCTTCCGGAGGTCGTGGAGAGTATCGTGATCGGGCAGGACTGGCCGCCCGGCGAGGTCGGCGACGTTCGCGTGGTGCTGTTCGTGAAGCTCGCGGAGGGGCTTCACCTCGATGCTGCGCTGACCGATCGCATCAAGCAAACCATCCGCGTCAACACCACGCCGCGACACGTACCGGCCAAGGTCGTGCAGGTGAACGACATCCCGCGCACCAAGAGCGGCAAGATCGTCGAGATCGCGGTGCGCAACGTGGTGCACGGCCGCGACGTGAGGAACCTGGAAGCGCTCGCCAATCCGGAGGCGCTCGAAGAATACCGGGACCGCCCGGAGCTCAAGACGTAGAGGCCACTTTTGAGCCTCGTCGCGATCCTGTTGGCACTCGGCTTCGAGCAATGGCGCGCGTTCGACTGGCGCGCCGGGGTGGAGCGAGCGTTCGTGCGCTACGCCCGCATGCTGGAGCGCAAGCTGAACGGAGGGACGCGCCAGCAGGGTGCGATCGCCGCGTTTGCCGCGATCGCGCCGCCGGTGGCGGTGGCCGCCCTCGTGTTCTGGGTTGCCGACGCCGTGCATCCGCTGCTGGGGCTCGCGGTGAACGTGGCCGCGCTGTACTTCCTGATGGGATTCCGCCGCTTCAGCCACGCGATCTCGGCCATCATCGCCGCGCTGCAGGCCAATGACCTGATCGCGGCCCGGCGCGCGCTCGCCGGGTGGCGCGGCGGGTCCACGTCCGACCTCGCGAGCGCGGACATCGCCCGGCTCGCGATCGAGCGCGGCCTGGTCGACGCGTACCGGCAGGTGTTCGCGGTGCTGTTCTGGTTCGTCGTGCTGCCGGGCCCCGCGGGCGCGGTGCTCTACCGTGCCGCGGTTCTGCTCGCCGGGGAGTGGCGCGGGCCCATCGCGGGCGTGGAGCCGTCGCCGCTGGTCCAGTCGCGCGCCGAGTTCGGACGACCGGCGCGGGCGCTGCTACTCGCTCTGGACTGGATACCGGTGCGCCTGACCGCGCTGTCGTTCGCCGTCGTCGGCGACTTCGAGGACGCGGTCGCGTGCTGGCGCACGCAAGCGGCGCGCTGGGCCACACAGGAGGGCGGCAGCGCGGTCGGCGTACTGCTCGCCGCGGGCGGCGGCGCGCTCGGCGTGCAGCTCGGCGGGATGCTGCCCACACTCTCCGGCGACCCCGACGTGCGACCCGACCTCGGGATGGGCGACCCCGTCGAGCCGGATGTGCTGCCGTCGGCGGTCGGGCTCGTGTGGCGCGCGCTGGTGTTGTGGCTGTTGGTGATACTGCTGGTCACCGTCGCCAACCTCGTGCCTTGATGGGCACGGCGCGACGTGCGGTCGTGCGCAAGGGTCCGGCGAGCAGGTAGACTCCCGGCGAAGCCCCCGCGGCCGCGCGGGGCGTCACAGGGGAGCGATCATGCCATTCGCGGGCCTCGGCGTGCTGTACCTTGCGCTGGCCATCACTTGCGCGATCCACGCGGTGCGTTCCGGGCAGCAGACGTACTGGCTGTTCATCCTGTTCCTCTTTCCGTTGCTCGGCAGCATCGTCTACATCTTCGCCATCTGGTTGCCGCGCTCGCGCCTCGAGCGGGGCGCGATGAAGGCGGTCTCGGCCGCCGTGCGCGCCATCGATCCCGGCCGCGACGTGCGCGAGGCGCAGGCCGCCTTCGACCACGCACCGACGGCGCAGAACCAGATGCGCCTTGCGGCAGCACTCCTCGATGCCGGCGACCCGAAGGCGGCAGCCTTCCAGTACGAGGCTTGCCTTGCCGGGCCGCATGCCGGCGATCCGGACATCCGGCTCGGGGCTGCGCACGCCTTCGTCGAGTGCCATCGCTACGCCGACGCGCTGCACTATCTCGAGCTTCTGCGCGGTGACCGGCCGGACTTCCGCCCCGAGCCCGTTTCGCTGCTTAGGGCGCGGGCGCTGGCCGGGTTGTCCCGCGCGTCCGATGCGCGCACCGAGTTCGAGTCTGCCGTCGCCCGCTTCGGCACTTACGAAGCCAACGCCGAGTACGCGATTTTTGCGTACGCAACCGCCGACACGCCCACCGCCGAGCGCCTGGACGCGGACCTCGCGCGGATCGAGGCGCGCTGGACCGCGCATGCGCGTGAAGTCAACGACCCTGTCGCACGGCGGCTGCGCGCCGCGCGCCAGCTCGTCGGCGAGCACCGCTAAGCAGGTCGATGCAAAAGGCGTCCGAGCGGTCCTAAGGAAGACGAAGGAGCGGCGTTGCGCCTCTTGCATCGCGTTCTGCATCATGCCGCTACTTGATTCAGCGTCTCCCCGCCGCCGCTTCGACCGCGAGCGTGTGCAGCAGCGCCAGCCGGTGCGGCGCGATCGCTCCTTTGTCCACCGCTGCGGTCACCGCGCAGTCGGGCTCGGCAGCGTGGCGGCAATCGCGAAAGCGGCAGTGGCCGAGGTAGGGGCGCATCTCGACGAACGCATGCGCGAGCTCAACGGGGTCGATGTGCGCGAGGCCGAACACTTTCATGCCGGGCGAGTCGACGATCCATGATGCGCCGTCGAGCGGGTAGAGCGTGGTCGACGTCGTGGTGTGGCGACCAGCGCCGAGCGCAGCGGATACCGGCGTGGTGCGCGCGCCGGCGCCGGGCACGAGCGCGTTGATCAGCGTCGACTTGCCCATGCCGGACTGGCCGACCAGGACGGTGTGCTGCGCGCGCAGCCACGGCAACGCCGGGGACGCGTCGCGCGTTGCCGACAGCGGAACCACCGCGTAACCGAGCGCTTCGTAAGGCCGCAAGCGCTCGCGCAGCCCGTCGAACCCGGACTGGTCCGATTTGTTCGCGAGCACGACGAAGCGCGCGCCCGCGGCTTCGGCGGCGATGGTCCAGCGGCTGACCAGATCCTCGTCGACCCCCAGATCGGGCGCGACCACCGCCGCGATTTGTGAAACGTTGGCGGCGACCAGCTTTTCCTTGAAGGCATCGGAGCGCCAGACGAGGTTCTTGCGCGGCGCCACCGCGACGATCGCGCCACCTTCGATATCCACGCGATCGCCCACCGCGATGCGCAGCCGGCGGCCCCTGACCAGGCACGCGGCGCGCGCGCCGTTGTCGAGCAGCACGTCGAAGTGACGGCGCTGCGCCGCGACCACCAGCCCCGCCTGCGTCGTCAACTGAACAGGCGCTCGGCCTTGGCGGCGCAGATCACGTCGTTCAGCGTGACGCCGCCGGCGTCGTGGGTGGCGAAGGTCACCACGCACTTGCCGTAGTGCACCGCGAGGTCCGGGTGGTGATCTTCGCGGTGGGCGACGAAGGCGAGCGCATTCACGAACGCCATCGTCTCGTGGTAGTTGGCGAAGGCGAAGGTCTTGACGATCGTGTCGCCGGCCTGCGCCCAGCCGGGGAGTGCGGCAAGGTGCGCGGTGAGCTCGTCGGCGCCGAGGCGGGGAGCGCCATGGCGGCAGCGCATGGATGCCAGCGCCAACATACGCGTGTCGCTCATGGCTTGAACTTCACGCCGCGAGAGACGCGATTCTCGCGATCCGAACAGCGGCCGGCGGATGCGAGTCGTAGAACGCCGAATGCAGCGGGTCGGGCGTCAGCGTCGCGGCGTTGTCTTCGTACAGCTTCACCAGCGCCACGGTGAGCGCGGTGGCGGAGGCATGGCGGGTCGCGAACGCGTCCGCCTCGAACTCGTGCCGCCGCGAGTACATGGACGACAAGGGCTCCAGCGCGAACGTGAACACCGGCAGCGCGAGCAGGAAGAGCTCGAGCGCCACGCCGGGCCGCGCCATCGCCACCGGCAGCATCGACTCCGGAATGCCGAGCCCGACATAGAACCACGGCGCGGCGGCAAGCCAGGCGAGCAGCGCCAGGATTGCAAGCGAGAGCAGGGCGGACCACGCGATGCGCTTGGTCACGTGGCGCAGCTTGAAGTGACCCAGCTCGTGCGCGAGCACCGCCTCGATCTCGTCGGGCGCGAGGCGCGAAAGCAGGGTGTCGAAGAACACGATGCGCTTCGCCTTGCCGAAGCCGGTGAAGTACGCGTTGCCGTGTCCCGAGCGCCTGGAGCCGTCCATCACGAACAGGCCCGCGCTGCGAACCCCGCAGCGCGTGAGGAGCGCTTCCACGCGCTCGCGTGCCGCGCTGTCGGCGAGCGGCGTGAACTTGTTGAACAGCGGGGCGATGAGCGTCGGGTACAGCACCAGGACGAGAAGCTGAAACGCCATCCACGCGCCCCACGCCCACAGCCACCACCACGGGCCGGCGGCGCGCATCAGCCACAGCACGAGTACGAGCAGCGGCAGGCCGAGGACGATCGCGACGGCGAGGCCCTTGCCCAGGTCGGTGACCCACAGCGCAAGCGTCATGCGGTTGAAGCCGAACCGCTCCTCGATCACGAACGTGTGCCACCACGAAAACGGCAGGCTCGCCAGGCCGACGATGACCCCCGCGACGGCGAACATCGCGACGTCGCGCCACAGCGGGCCGATGGCGAGCGTCTCGGTCCAGGCGACGATGGCCGCCAGGCCGCCGCCCAGCGTCATGGCGAGCAGTACGGCCGCGTCGACGACGGCATGCAGAATTGCGAGCCGCTGCCTCGCGACCGTGTAGTCGGCGGCCTTGCGGTGCGCCGCGAGGCCGATGCGCGCGGCGAACGCCGCCGGCACCGCCTCGCGATGCGCGCGCACGAACCCGACCTGCCGACCGGCAAGCCACAGCCGGACTGCCAGCGAGACGGCGAGGGCGGCCACGAACACGGCGGTGAAGACAGCGGCGGTCATGCGGTCCGAGCGTGCGACAATCGACGATTCATTCTACGCTACCGCCATGCCTCAGGACGCCAACAACCTCATCTGGATCGACATGGAAATGACGGGCCTCGCCCCCGAGCGCGACCGCATCATCGAAGTCGCGCTGGTGATCACCGACGCCAACCTCGTCACCGTTGCGCAAGCGCCGGTGTGGGTCGTCCACCAGGACGACGCCGTGCTCGACGCCATGGACTCGTGGAACCAGGGCACGCACGGCAAGAGTGGCCTCATCGCCAAGGTGAAGGCGTCGGTCCAGGACGAAGCCGCGGTGCAAGCCGCGGCGCTCGCGTTTCTCGCCCACCACGTACCGCCCAAGGCCTCGCCGATGTGCGGCAACTCGATCTGCCAGGATCGGCGCTTCCTCGCGCGCTGGATGCCTGTGCTCGAGGATTGGTTCCACTATCGCAACCTCGACGTGTCCACTCTCAAGGAGCTGGTGCGGCGGTGGCAGCCGGACCTCATGAAAGGCATACCCAAGGAAGGCAAGCACGAGGCGCTGGCGGACGTGTACGAGTCGATCCAGGAGCTCGCCTACTACCGCGAGCATTTCATCCGCGCATCCGAGACCGGATGAAATATTGCAGTCACTGCGGATCGGATCGCATCGAGCGGCGCGTGCCCGAGGGCGACACGCTGGCGCGCCACGTGTGCGCGAACTGCGGGACCATCCACTACCAGAACCCGAAGGTCGTCGTCGGCTGCCTGCCCGAGTGGGGCAGCCGCGTGCTCCTGTGCAAGCGCGCGATCGAGCCGCGCTACGGGCTGTGGACGCTGCCGGCAGGCTTTCTCGAGAACGGCGAGACGGTGGTCGCCGGCGCGCTGCGCGAGACCATGGAGGAAGCGCACGCACGGGTGCACATGGGCGAGTTGTACACGCTCATCAGCCTGCCGCAGATCAACCAGGTGTACATGATGTTCCGGGCCACCCTTGCCGACCTCGACTTCGGCCCGGGTGCGGAGAGCCTCGAGGTGCGCCTGTTCGACGAGGCGGAAATTCCGTGGGAGTCGCTCGCGTTTCGCACCATCGTGCGCACGCTGCGTAACTTCTTCCTCGACCGCAAGCTGGGCGCCTTCCCGGTGCGGGTGTCGG
The DNA here is from genome assembly GCA_020845855.1 of Burkholderiales bacterium. Lineage (GTDB taxonomy): Bacteria > Pseudomonadota > Gammaproteobacteria > Burkholderiales > Casimicrobiaceae > VBCG01. The sequence goes on along the minus strand of JADLEZ010000578.1, from coordinate 5,135 downwards.
CGCTCGAGCGGCGCCCGCCGCTGCCGCCCGACCTGCGGGGCGCGGCGTAGGCGAGCGGGTCGATGCAAAAGGCAGCGCGAAACGACGCGCGTGGTGCGCACACCGTCGCCTTCGATCGCGTTCTGCATCATGCTGCTAGAATTCCGGGAAGGGCCGGTTAGCGGCTTGTTGAAACTGTGTCATTCCGAGCGCGAGCGAGGAATCTCGTTTTCGCAGGTTCTGGATGCCCTTGAACAGCAGATCCCTCGCGCTGCTCGGGATGACACCCTCAACGGGCCCCTTAGAGCCCGCGTTCCTATCCTCGGAGGATTGTCGATGTCATCGTTCGCATTTCGCGCCGCACTTGCGGCCACCGCACTGACCATTGCCTGCGCCGCCGGCGCGCAGCAGGGCAACCGCATCTCGATCACCACGGGCGGCACCGGTGGGGTCTACTACCCCCTGGGTGGGGGCATGGCCAGCATCCTGTCGAAGTACGTGCCCGGGCTGTCCGCCACGGCGGAAGTCACCGGCGGCTCGGTCGACAACCTGAAGCTCATCAACGCCGGCAAGGCGGAGGTCGGCCTGTCGATGGCCGACGCCGCGTACGAGGCCGAGCAGGGCATCGACAAGTTCAAGGACGGCAAGGTGAACGTGCGCACCTTGATGGTGCTGTACCCCAACAAGATGCACGTGGTGACCGTCGACGGCACCGGAATCACGAAGATGTCCGACCTCAAGGGCAAGCGGGTGTCCACCGGCTCGCCGGGCAGCGGCACCGAGATCATGGCCACCCGCGTGCTCGAAGGCGCGGGCCTCGACATCAAGAAGGACATCAAGCAGGAGCGCCTGGGTGTCGCCGAATCGGTCAACGCGATGAAGGACAAGAAGATCGACGCGTTCTTCTGGGTCGGCGGCGTGCCCACCGCCGCCGTGACCGACCTCGCGACGACCCCGGGTGTGAAGATCCGCCTCATCGACCACGCCGACGCGGTGGACGCCATGAACAAGAAGTACGGGCCGCTGTACGTGAAGGACACCATCGCCGGCTACAAGGGCATGGACAAGCCGTCGGACGTCGCGGTGGTGTGGAACATCCTCGTGACCAACGACAAGATGAGCGACAAGATGGCGTACGACATCGTGAAGACGCTGTGGGAGAAGAAGCCCGAACTGGTGGCGGTGCACAAGGAGGCCGCGAACATCGAGCTCAAGTGGCAGAAGTCCGGCACGCCGGTGCCGTATCACCCGGGGGCGAAGAAGTACTTCGAAGAGCAGGGGATAAAATTTTGACGAGTAGGGAGCCCCTCACCCCGACCCTCTCCCCGCGCGCGGGGAGAGGGAGCGCAATGGCGAGGCGCTTCGACACAGGCCCCCCGCTGTGCCTAGGAAGAGAAAACGCAACGGCGAGGCGCTTCGACACAGGCCTCCCGCTGTGCCTAGGAAGAGAAAACGCAATGGCGAGGCGTTTCGGCACCGATCCCTCTCCCCGCTCGCGGGGAGAGGGTGCCCGACAGGGCGGGTGAGGGGAGCCGGCGAGTCTTCCGGGTGCTGCCGCCATGGCCAGCGACTCGCCACAAGCTGCGTCCGTCGTCATCGACGACGCGCGGCTCGCCAAGGCCGAGTCGTTCATCGAGCAGGAGGAGGGCGCCACCAGCCGCCACCGCGGCTGGCTCGGCCACGTGACGGCGACGCTGCTCGTCGTCATGTCGCTCTTTCATCTGTACGCGGCGGTCGAGATCGTGCCGGCGCAGGTGCTGCGGCCGGTGCACGTCGGCTTCACGCTCCTTCTCGTCTTCCTGCTGTTCCCGATCGCGAAACGCTATCGCAACCGCCTCATGTGGTGGGACGTGGTGTGCGCATGCCTCGGGGTGGCGACCATCGCGTACCTGCTCGCCGGCGGCGACGACATCTGGGACCGCAACGTCCTGCCGAGCCCTTCCGACGTGTTCTTCGGCGTCGCGTTCGTGCTGCTGGTGCTGGAGGCGTGCCGGCGCACGTCGGGCTGGATCATGCTGACCGTGATCTGCGCGTTCCTCGCGTACGCGTTCGTGGGGCCGTGGCTGCCCGGCCAGTGGCAGCACCGCGGCTACGACATCGCGAGCATGTCGGGCTTCATGTACCAGACGCTCGAAGGCATTTTCGGCACCGCCGTGGACGTGTCGTCGTCGCTCATCATCCTGTTCACGATCTACGGCGCGTTCCTGCAGCAATCCGGCGCGGGCAAGTTCTTCCTCGACTGGAGCTTCGCGGCGATGGGCGGACGGCCGACCGGCGCCGGACGCACGGTGGTGCTCGCGTCGTTCCTGCTGGGCGGCCCGTCGGGGTCGGGGGTGGCGACCACGGTCACCATCGGCTCGGTCGCCTATCCCATGCTGGAGCGCGCGGGCTACGGCAAGGACGCCGCCGGCGGCCTGCTCGCGGCCGGGGGCTTGGGCGCCATCATCTCGCCGCCGGTCCTGGGCGCGGCCGCGTTCCTCATCGCCGAGTTCCTGAAGATCAGCTATCTCGACGTGCTGATGATGGCGATCGTCCCCACGCTCCTGTACTACCTGTGCCTGTTTTTGATGGTCGAGCTCGACGCGCGCCGGTTCGCGATGCGCGAAGTGACCGCTGCCGGCGAGCGGCGGCTGGGCGAGCTCACGCGCCGCTACTGGTACCACTTCGGCTCGCTTGCGTCGATCGTGGTGTTCATGGTGCTCGGCTTCTCGCCGGTCCTGTCGGTGTTCTACGCAACGGTGGTGACCTACCTCGCTTCCTTCATCCGCCGCGACACGATGATGGGTTTGTCGAAGCTCTTCGCGGCGTTGCGCGACGGCTCGGGGCAGATGCTCAGCGTGGCGGCCACCTGCGCCGCCGCCGGCATCATCGTAGGAGTGGTCGCGAAGACCGGACTCGGGCTCAAGTTCAGCGCCATCGTCATCGCGTACGCGGGCGGCAGCGTCGCGCTCACGGCGGTGTACACGGCGCTCATCGTCTGGGTCATCGGGCTCGCGGTGCCGGTGACGGCGAGCTACATCATCTGCGCGGTCATCGCCGCGCCCGCGCTCACCAAGCTCGGCGTGCCCGACTTCGCGGCGCACATGTTCATCTTCTACTACGCCGTGCTGTCGGAGGTGTCGCCGCCGACCGCGCTGTCGCCGTTCGCGGCGGCAGCGATCACCGGCGGCAGCCCGTACCGCACCACCCTGCAGGCGTGGAAGTACACGCTGCCCGCTTTCGTGGTGCCGTTCGTATTCGTGCTCGACCCGGCGGGCGTGGGCCTCCTGCTCAAGCTGCCGCCCGCGACCTCGTGGGGAAGCGTCGCGTGGATCGCGGTGACCGCCATCCTGGGGATCACCGCGCTCGCCTGCGGCGCGCAGAAGTGGCTGCTGCGCGCGTGCAACGAGTTCGAGCGCTGGCTTTTGATCGCGTGCGGCTTGCTGCTCATCTACCCCGCGCCGGCGACGGATGTCGCCGGCATCGCCGGCTTCGCGGTGCTGGTGGCGTGGCAGCGCTTCGTGCGGCCGCGGACGGCAGCAACGTAGGATGAACCCCTCACCCGCCCTGTCGGGCACCCTCTCCCCGCGCGCGGGGAGAGGGCGGCGAGTTGGCGTCGTCGAGGTACTGCTGTCCCACCCTCTCCCCGCGCGCGGGGAGAGGGCCGGGGTGAGGGGTCTGTGCAGATAGACATGCGCAAGATCGACGAACTCTTCGCCCGCGACGCGGAGTCGCACCGGCACCCGACCAACAAGGCGATCCACTGGGTGTGCGTGCCGCTCATCACCTGGGGCGTGATCGCGCTCTGCTGGTCGTGGTCGCCCATCGCCGCCTACGCGCTCATCGCGCTGGCGACCGTGTTCTACGTCCGGCTGTCGCCGGCGATCGCGATCGGCATGCTCGGCGCGTCCGCCGTGCTCGTGTACCCGGTCATGCTGCTCGGGGCGCGCGCGCTCGTGGGGATTCCGTATTGAGCCGGTGCTTCGGCCGTGCGCCGCGGTTCCGTCGGTAAACTCGCGGTCCATGCTGACCCGGGTCGTCGACCGCTACCGCACGTTCCTGCGCGCGCCGCAGCTGCGCGCAACGTTTGTGCTCACCTGGCTCGCGCGTACACCCATGGCGACGGTCACGCTCGGCCTGCTTCTGCACGTGCGCGAGCTGACCGGCTCGTTCGCTCCAGCCGGCGCCGCGGTCGGCAGCTACTTCGTCGCCATGGCCTGTGTGGCACCCGCGCTCGGGCGCCATATCGACCGGCACGGGCCGCAGCTCACGCTGGCCGTTACCGGTACGGTCAGCCCGCTCGCGCTGTTCGCCATCCTCGCGGCGAAGCCGCTCGGCCTGACCGCGACGGCGATCGCGGTCCTGGCCGCCGTGGCCGGCGCGTTCGCGCCGCCGATCAACACGCTCACGCGCACCTCGCTTCGGCAGCGCTTCGAAAGCGACGAGGACCGCGGCACCGCGTTCGCGCTCGACACCGTCCTGATCGAGATGGCGTTCACCCTCGGTCCGCTTGCGGTCGCGAGCCTCGTCGCGTCCGCCGGCGCGACGCTCGCGTTCGGATTCGCGTGCGCGCTGGCGAGCCTCGCCGCGCCGGTCTTCGCGATCTCCCCGGCGCTGCGTTACCTGCGACCCGAACCGGACGCGCAGCGTCACTTGCTGGGTCCGCTCACCGAGCCGCGGCTCATCGCCGTGTTCGTGGTCGCCTTTTTCGTCACCTCGACCTTCGGCCTCCTGGAAGTGGCGTATCCCGCCTTCGGCGCGGCGCGGGGATCGGTCGCGCTGGGCGCGATGCTGATCGCGGTCAACTCGATCGGCAGCGCCATCGGCGGGCTGACCTACGGCGGCCTCGCGTGGAATGCCGCGCCGGCGCGCCACCTGCCCGCGATCCTGGCATTGATGACGATGCCTATCGCCCTGCAGGCGTTCGTGTCCCACCTCGCGGTGCTGGCGGTGCTCGCCTTCATCGGCGGGATGCTGATCGCCCCGGCAATGACGGTGGTCATGGTCCTGGTGAGCGCGCACGCTCCGTCGCGCTATGCCACGGAGGCCTTCACCTGGGCCTCGAGCGGCATCGTCGCCGGCATCGGCGCCGGCTCGGCCATCGGGGGGCGATTGGTCGAGGCCTCCGGCCCCTCCGCGGCGTTCCTCGCCGCCGCGCTTTGCACGCTCGTGGCGCT
>JADLEZ010000577.1 GCA_020845855.1 Burkholderiales bacterium | reverse complement strand
GGCGTGCCGATGGCGATCGGGCAGCGGGTGACGGTGGGTCACCAGGTGATGCTGCACGGCTGCACCATCGGCGACGGCTCGCTGATCGGCATCCAGGCCGTCGTGCTCAATCATGCGGTGATCGGCGAGGAGTGCCTGGTGGCTGCGGGCGCGGTGGTGACCGAGGGCAAGACGTTTGCGCCGCGCTCGCTCATCATGGGCGCGCCGGCGAAGGCGGTGCGCGAACTCGCCGAGGAGCATCTTGCGATGCTGCGCGACGCCGCGCAGAGGTACATCGAGCGGCGCGGGTATTACCTCACCGAGCTCGTGCGGGTGGGCTAGCCGCGAACGTGGCGCGCGCGGCGCCGGCGGCGAGCTTCCCGCGCAACGTTTCGGAAGGAAGCTCGCCGAACATGCGCTTGTGGCCCGTCACGAAGTGCCCGAGCGCACAACCTGTGGTCCATATTGCGAGGCGGCGCCTTGCCGCGATCAGCCCGTCCGCGTGAAGTCGGGCCGCCGGCGCTCGGTGAACGCCGCGATGCCTTCGCGCGCGGCAGCCGTGCACGCGCTGGCGCCGAACGCGCGATAGCCGATCTCGAGCGCGTCGGCGAGCGTGGGCGCGGCCGCGGCGTCGCGGATCGCGGCCTCCATCAGCGCGATCGCCTCGGCGCTGAGCGCCATGCCGCTCTCCGCGAAGGGTTCGACCGGGACGAGAGGCGCCAGCGCACCAGCGCGCCCGGCGATGCCGCCCGCCCCGGCGGCGAGCGCGTGTACCCGGGCGACGGCCAGGGCGACGAGCGCGTGCGGCTCGTCGGCCAGCCCGTCGACGATGCCGAACTCGTGCGCGCGCGTGGCGGAGATCTTCTCGGCCCGGCGCAGCATGCCGTGGAACACCGCGGCCGCGGCGGGCCAGCGGCGGTAGGGCACGACCATCGCGCCGATGCCCGGCAGGATGCCGAGCGTGATCTCGGGCAACTGCATCCAGGCGTCGCGCATCGCGACGATCGACCGACAGCGCATCGCGAGCTCGAAGCCGCCCCCCAGCGCGAAGCCGTTGAGCGCCGCGACGACCGGCTTGTCCATCGTGTCGAGGTGGGCGAGCAGGCGCGAGCAGTCGCGCGCGTATTGCGCCGCGGCATGCGCATCGCCCAGGAGCGACGGAAAGCGTCCGATGTCGGCGCCGGCGCAGAACGCCTTGGTTCCGTCGCCCGTGATCACGAAACCCCGCACCGCCGCGTCGCGCTCGTGCGTGCGGATCACCTCGAGGATCTCGTCGGTCATCCCGTCGTGCAGCGCGTTGCGCGCCTCGGGCCGGCGCAGCGTGACGATCTTGACTTGGTCGACGTCGTCGACCTCGACATAGCGGCGGAACCGCCAGTAGCCGGCGATCGCTTGCCTGGGCATCGGCATGCCCGGCCGCTCGCGCGCGAAGCGCTCGAGGATGCGCGCGGCTTGCGCCTCGCCCTGGTCGCGCATCAGGTCGAGCGGGCCGCGCCTGAACCCGAGCGCGATGCGGCAGCCGAGGTCCAGGTCGGCCGCGCGTCCGATGCCGCGGTCGAGGATGTCGACCGACTGCGAGAAGAGCACGCCGGCGAGCCGGTCGCGGATCGACGCAGCGGCATCCGCCGGCACGTCGACGCGGTCGCCGGGCGCGCCAGCGAGCCATCGCTCGACCGACCCGAACACGGTGGCCGGGCGATAGTGCTCGCCTTCCTCCTCGGCCTGCAGGGTGTTGGTCTCGATGATGATTGGGTTGCCGTGCGCCAGGTTGAGCACGAAGAACGGGCCGGCGTGGACGAACTCGCCGGCGACCGCGTCGATCTGCCGCGCGCTCGCCTGCCCAAGCAGCATCGCCGCCTCGTTGCACCAGTTGTCGAAGATGCGGTCGAGCATGAAGCACGGCACGTCGGCGGTCGTGAGCGGCACCTTGCCGGTCGCGGTGAAGACGCGGCGCAAGTGGTCGAGAAGGCCGGGCGCGGCGAGCGGCCAGTCGATGACCTCGACAGCCGGGTTGCGCCATGCCGGCGCGAAGAAATGGGTCACCGTCGCGCGTTCCGGGTGACGCATCGCCTCGAACAGGCGCGCAGCCGGCAGCGAGCTCGTGTTCGACGTGACCAGCGCGTCGGGTGCCACCCGCGCCTCGACGTCGGCGAAGATGCGGCGCTTCAGGTCGAGGCGCTCGGTGGCCGCCTCGATCACCCAGTCGCAGCCGGCAATCGCGTCGTAGTCGAGGCTGCCGACGAGGCCCTGCGTCACGCCGTCGGCCTGCACGGCGCTCATCTTGCCGCGCGCCACTGCCTTGCGCGCGTACTCGCCGAAGCGGGCGATGGCCGCGTCGAGCGGCGCCTGGGCGACGTCGACGAGGGTCAGCGACAGGTTCGGCAGGGCGCTCTTGAGGTAATAGCCGATGTCCGGCCCGATCGTTCCGGCGCCGACGATCCCGACGTGGCGCGGCATCGGACGCGTCGGTGGGGCGATCAAGGGATTGGCGTAGCGGTGGGGCGTCACGGCGGCCTCGGTCCGGGGAAGGGTTGGGAGTGCGCGCCGGCGCCCGCCGGGTCGCGGCCTCGTGTCGGTCGTGAGCGGGCTCGCGGCAGCACGGGGCAGGGAAGGCGAAACCAGGATCGCGCCGTAGCGGCGAAGGTGGAGTGCGAGGAGGATTGACAGGGGGTCATCGAATGTATACCGTACCCGCAATACCGAACACATTCAATCCCCAACCGCATCCGCAGACCTTCCCGACGATCTGCCGCAAAGGCTCCCGCCGATGGCCTCCGCGCTCACTCCCGTCGACCGCCCGGCCGGTCTGGGCGACCAGGTATACCGCAGGCTGCGCGAGTCGCTCGGCAGTCACGCGATCGTGCCGGGGCAGCGCCGGCAGGAGGCGGCCCTCGCCCTCCAGCTCGGCGTGTCGCGCACCCCGGTGCGCGAGGCGCTCGCACGGCTTGCGAGCGAGGGCCTCATCAGCGCGGACGGGCGCAGCTTCACCGTGCCGGTGCTCGGCGACGCCGACGTCGACGAGATCTACGAATTGCGGGAGCTCCTGGAGCCGGCGGCGCTTTCACGGGTCGCCGCATCGGGCATCGCGCCGGCGGCGCTGGCCGAGCTCGCGGCGGCGCTGGACGACGCGCAAGCCGCCGAGGAGCGCGGCGACGCCGAAGCCTTCATCGAGGCGAACGCGCGCTTTCACGCCGGCTGGCACGCGCGGGTCGCCAATCGCCGCCTGCTGCGCGCGCTCGACCTGTACATCGGCCACGTTCGCTACTTGCGCGTGCTCACGCTCAACTACCCGGACGCGCGCAAGGCCGCGTTGTCCGGCATGAGGAAGATCCACGGGGTGCTGCGCCGGCGTGACGGCGAACGCGCCGTGCCGGTGATGCGCGAGCACCTGCGCGTCGCACGCCAGCATCTTCGCATCGTCCTCGACGACATCGCGCGCGAGGTGGCCGCCGGGCCGCCCCAAGGCCGCTCGCGTGGCCATCCACTCGATGCAAAGGGCGCGTCGCCGAGCCTTCGGATGCCACCACCGAAGCCGCGAACGCCCTTTGCATCGATGTAGACGCCATGGCGCTGCGAGCCGAAATTCCCTACGGCGCGTACTGGTCCACACCCTTCGCACGCTGGCAGGGGAGTCTCGCGCACCTGCACAGCCTCGAGTTCGCCGCGCACGTCGCGAAAGCGGAGCTCGCGCGTCGCGGCATCGCGGCCGCTCGCATCGACCACGGCGTGCTCGGCCTGTCGGTGCCGCAGAAGCACGCGTTCTACGGCCTGCCGTGGCTCGCGGGCCTCGCGGGCGCCACGGCGGTCGCCGGGCCGACGGTGATGCAGGCCTGCGCCACCGGCGTGCGGGTGCTGCTCGCCTGCGCGCAGGAGATCGGGTCGGGCATGGCGCAGGTCGCGCTCGGCGTCACCTGCGACCGCACGTCGAACGGGCCGCACCTGTACTACCCCAACCCCCGGGGCCCCGGCGGCACCGGCACGCACGAGGATTGGGTGCTCGGAAATTTCGCTTGCGACCCGCT
>JADLEZ010000576.1 GCA_020845855.1 Burkholderiales bacterium | reverse complement strand
TCGACCGCTACGGTCCGCGGCGAGTGGAGCCCGTGCTGTTGGCGATCGCCGCCGCGGGCGCGGCGCTCTTCGCGCTGTCCGACACGCTCGCGGAGTTCGCTGTCGCGCGGGCGATCATCGGCGTGGGCGTGAGCGTATGCCTGATGGCGCCGCTCAAGGCGATCGTCGCCTGGTATCCGCCAGAGCGCCAGGCGTCGTACTCGGGCTGGATCATGGTGGCGGGGTCCGCCGGTGCGCTCGCGGCGACGGTGCCGGTGGAGCTCGCGCTGCGCGTTGCGCACTGGCGCACGTTGTTCGGCGCGCTGTCCGTGATCACGCTCGCGGCCGCGCTCTTCCTGTACTGGCGCGTGCCGGACATCGCCAGGCCCGAGCGCCAGGAATCGTTGGCGGAGCAGGCGCGGGCGGTGGCCGCGGTCCTGCGCAACCCGCGCTTCTGGTGGATCGCGCCGCTCGGCGCGGTCGCCACCGGCGGCTTCATGGCGATCCAGGGCCTGTGGGCGGTGCCGTGGATGATGGAGGTCGAGGGCTTTTCGCGCGCGACCGCCGCCAACTTCCTTCTGGTCATGAACGGCGTCATGCTCGTGGGCTACGTGGCGCTCGGCATGTTCGGGACGCGACTCACGCTCTTCGGCGTCACGCCGCGGCATCTGTTCGGCTACGGGTTCGCGCTCAACTTCACGGCAATGGCGATGATCGTCGCCGGCGTGCCGAGCAGCCTCCTGTGGTGGTCGCTGTACGGGCTCGGCTCGACGGTCAACGTGCTCGGCTTCACCGCGCTCAACGAAGGCTTCGCGCGTGGCCTCGCCGGCCGCGCCAATACCGCGCTCAATCTCGCGATGTTCATCGGCAGCTTCCTGGTGCAATCGGGTATCGGCGTACTCGCCGACGCCGCACGCGTGGCATTGGGGTTCGATCTCGCGCAGGGCCTGCGTGCCGCGTTCGTCACGGTCCTCGCGGTGTACGCGCTCGCATTCACGTGGTATCTGCGCGGCTTCCGGCGCCACGCCGTCGCAGTGGCCGCATGATGCATCTGCACATCCTCGGCATCTGCGGCACGTTCATGGGCGGCCTCGCGGCCATCGCCAAGGCCGCCGGGCACGTCGTCACCGGGTGCGACGCCAACGTGTATCCGCCGATGTCCACGCAACTGCGCGCGCTCGGCATCGACCTCACCGAAGGCTGGGACGCGGCACAGCTCGACGACGTGGCGCGCGACGCCGACGTATTCGTGATCGGCAACGTGGTGTCGCGCGGCAATCCGCTGATGGAGGCGATTCTCGACGGCGGCCGGCGTTACATCTCGGGTCCGCAGTGGCTGTTCGAGAACGTGCTGGCGGATCGCTGGGTGCTGGCGGTGGCCGGCACGCACGGCAAGACCACGACCACCGCGATGCTCGCGTGGATCCTGGAGCACGCGGGACTGTCGCCGGGCTTCCTGATCGGCGGCGCGCCGGTCGACTTCCCGGTCTCGGCGCGGCTGACCGAAAGCGCGTTTTTCGTGATCGAGGCCGACGAGTACGACACCGCGTTCTTCGACAAGCGCTCCAAGTTCGTCCATTACCGGCCGCGCACGGCGGTGCTCAATAACCTCGAATACGATCACGCCGACATCTTCCCCGACCTGACCGCGATCGAGACCCAGTTCCATCACCTGCTGCGCATGGTGCCGCCGCACGGGCGCGTGATCGTCAACGGCGGCGATGCCGCGCTCGCGCGCGTGCTCGGCCGCGGCGTGTGGAGCGAGATCGAGCGCTTCGGACTCGCGGAGGTGGCGGGCACCGGTCCCGGGTGGACGGTGGCGATGGACGGCACGATCCTGCTGGGCGGCGCCGCGCAAGGACAGCTCGCGATCGCCATGCCCGGACGGCACAATCAGCAGAATGCGCTGGCCGCACTCGCTGCCGCGCGCCACGCCGGCGTGCCGATCGCGCAAGGGCTCGCGGCACTCGCGCGCTTCCGGGGCGTGCGCCGGCGCATGGAAACGCGCGGATCAGTACGCGGCATCACGGTGTACGACGACTTCGCGCACCATCCGACCGCCATCGCCGTGTCTATCGAGGCGATGCGGCGCGTCGTCGGCAAGGCCCGCATCCTCGCGGTGCTCGAGCCGCGCTCGAACACGATGAAGCTCGGCGCCGTGAAGGAAGCGCTGCCGGGCAGCCTGCGCGGCGCGGACCGCGTGTTCTGCTACGCGGCGAACCTGGGATGGGACGTCGCGGGCGCGCTGGCGCCGCTCGGTACGCAAGCGCGCGTCTACGACGAGCTGCCGTCACTCGTGGAGGCGGTCGCGGGCGAGGCGCAGCCCGGCGATCACGTGCTCGTGATGAGCAACGGGGGCTTCGGCGGCATTCACGAGAAGCTCCTCGCGAGGCTCGCGTGAGTACCATCGTGTACTTGCACGGCTTTCGCAGCTCGCCCGCGAGCATCAAGGCGACGCGGCTGCGCGCGTACGTCGACGCGCTGCCGGCGAGCGCGCGGCCCGTGTTGCACATTCCCGAGCTCACGCACGCCCCGGCTGAAGCCGTACGCGGCGTGGCGGCGTGGGTCGAGGCGAACGCACGGGATTCGAAAGTCATGTTCGTCGGCAGCTCGCTCGGCGGGTTCTACGCCACGCATCTCGCCGAACGCTTCGGCGCGCGCGCCGTGATGATCAACCCCGCCGTGCATCCGCAGCGCGACTTGGCGCCCTGGATCGGCGTGCAGACCAACCTCTACACGGG
>JADLEZ010000575.1 GCA_020845855.1 Burkholderiales bacterium | reverse complement strand
GCCATCGCGTTGCCTGCCTATCAGGACTACGTGGTGCGCTCCAAGATGTCGGAGCCCATCGCGGCGATCGCGGCGTGCAAGACGTCCATCGCCGAGTTCCGCTCCGCGAGGTCCGCCTGGCCGGCGAACGAGACCGAAGCGGGCTGCCCGACCACGCCGACGCAGTACATGTCAGCGCTCACCGTTAGCGCCGCCGGGCAGATCCAAGCTACGACCACGGCCGCGGTAGGTGCGGGTGGCTGCAGCTTGACGCTGACGCCCTCGGGCCTCAGCGGTAACACGATTTCGACCTGGACCGGCACCAGCGGCTGCAATCCGAAGTTCGTGCCGTCGACTTTCCGTTAATCTCGACTCGTGGCGCAGGGGCCGGTGGGGCGACCACCGGCCTTTGCTTTTCTGGGCGCCCGATCGCGCGTGCGCTAGGCTCGCGCAGCAGCGGCAAGGGCGTCGTATCGGCGCCGATGTTCTGACCGTTCGGCTTGGTGCACGGGGAGCGCAACTTGAGACTGGTGCGGCGGGTGCTGTTCGGGCGTCGGAGCTCCGCAAACGCAGCGGTTGCCGCGGTCGAGCGCCTGCCTGACCGCTCCGCGCGTCAAGCCGAATCGAACGCGTCCCCCGCGGATTGCGTCATCGCCGTGCGGTCCCTGGTCGCGGAGGGCCAACTCGCGCGAGCGCTGGCCGCGGTCGACGGCGGGATCGAGCAGTTTCCCGATGATCCCGGCCTTTGGCACGCGCGCGGATTGGCCCTGATCGCGTGGAGCCGATACTGGGAAGCAAGGGCGGCCTTTCGCCGCGCCGAAGCCTGCGGCACCGCCGGCACGCAGGTGTACATCGACGCCGGCTGGTGCAGCTACATGCAAGGCGATCTCGCGGAGGCCGAGCGCTATCAGTCCAAGGCGGTCGCCGCCGCCCCGGACTGCGCCGAGGCGCACTTCGCCCTCGGCGTATTGCGTAGAACCGGGCGCGAGTTCGCCGCCGCCCTGTCCTGCTTCGACCGCGTGCGCGCCCTTGCGCCGGCCTACCCGGACTGCGCGCTGAACGTCGCCATGTGCGAGCACGCCACAGGCAACGCAGCGGAAGCGGAAGCGCGGTTGCGGCAGGCGCTCGCCGACAACGAGCGCGACCCCCGCGTGTGGTGCATGCTCGGCGTGGTGCTCATGTCGCAGGCGCGCCACGACGAAGCGTTCGCGTCGTTTCGCCGAGCGCGCACGCTCGAGCTGGAAACGGGCAGCGATGCGCGCAGCCTCGCGCAACAGGCGATGAGCTTCCTGGACGCCGGGCGCGCCGCGGAAGCGAGGGAACTGTGCGAAGGCGCCCTGCCCGCATCGCCCGATCCGTCGGCGCATGCCCATTACGCGTTCGCACTGCTTACCACCGGCCGGTTTCGGGAGGGATGGCAGCAGTACGAATTCCGGTGGTTCGAAGAGCCGATGCGCTCGGCGCGGGCCTTGTGTCCGCAGCCGGTGTGGTCCGGCCAACCGCTGGCCGGCAAGACGATCCTGGTTCGGGCGGAGCAGGGATTCGGCGACATCATCCAGTTCGCCCGCTACGCGACACCGCTCAAGGCGCTCGGTGCGAACGTCGTCATGGAGGTTCGCGACGGGATCGTGGGCCTCGCGCGCCACTTCGCCGACGTCGATCGCGTGCTCGCGAAGGGGGAAGCCTTCACGGCCTTCGACTACTACATCAACATGATGAGCCTGCCGCGGGTGCTCGCGACAGAGCTTTCGACCATTCCGGCGAACGTGCCCTATGTCGGGGTCGACGATCCGCGGGCGATTCGATGGGCGCAGCGCATCGGCGACATCCGGAAACTGAAGGTGGGCCTGGTGTGGGCCGGCAATCCCGACCACACACGGGATCGGATCCGTTCCATACCGCTCGACCGATTCCGCGGACTTTGGCGCATTCCGGGCGTTCGCTACGTATCGCTGCAGAAGGTTCCGCGGCCGGGCGACGCGGCGAACATGCCCGAGCCTTCCGTGATGCTGGACATCGGACCCGAACTCGAAGACTTCGCGGATGCGGCGGCGATCATCGATGGCCTGGACCTCGTCGTGTGCGTCGATACCGCCATCGCTCACCTTGCCGGGGCGATGGGCAAGCCGGTGTGGCTGCTGGTGCCCACGGTGGTCGACTTTCGATGGATGGAGGATCGCGAAGACAGTCCGTGGTATCCGACGATGCGGATATTCCGGCAGGCGACAGCCGGCGATTGGGACGATGTCCTGCGTCGCGTCGGCGAATCCCTTCGCAAGGCTGCATCGGGCGACGAGTCGGCGCTGCGCCCGCCGCCCTCTTGCGGCGCGGGTCCGGGCGCGGCCGCGGTGCGGATGCCCGATACCGCACAACGCATCGCGCGGGTGACCGAAGCGCGCGACGGCATCCTGCAGTACCTGCCGGAGCTCGACGCGGAAGCCCGTGCGATCGAGCGTTACGGCGAGCATCTGTCCGCGCAGCTCGACATCCTGGCGAAAATCCTGCCGACCGACGCGCATGTCGTCGAAGTGGGCAGCGGCATCGGCGCGCACGCGCTGTGGTTCGCCAAGGTCTTGGGGCCCGAGGCGCAGATCTTCCTCTATGAGCACCGCCAGATCGTCCGGCAGCTCCTCTCCCAGAACCTCGAGGCCAATGGCGCCTCGCAGCGGGCAACGCTGGTGCGCGGAACACTGTCGCGGGCGGGCAGCGAGCATCTACCTCCTCGCGACCGGCCTGCGCACACGCTCGATGACCTGCGCCTTGGCCGGCTGGATCTCGTCAAGGTCGAGGTGCCGGAGTCGGCGCCGGACCTCGTCAGCGGCGCCGAGGCGACCTTGTGGCGATTGCGGCCGAAACTTCTTCTCGCCGCGCGCGACGATCGGTCGTTGTCCGAGCTGGCCTGCCGGGTCAAGGAGTTCGGCTATCGGTGCTGGCGCGTCGAGACGGCATTCTTCAATCCGCGGAACTTCAATCGGCGCGAGGACGATATCTTCGACGACGCGAGGTGGCTCGGCATGCTCGCCATTCCCGAAGAGGTGGAGGCAGGGCCGGAGCTTTCCACGCAACAGGAGATGTAGTGCGATGCAGGAAGGATGGCGTTCCCACCGGCATGACGCTAACATCGAGGCGCGACTCCATCGAACCGGCATTCGGCGATGGGTGACGCGCTTCGGAGGCTGACGGGGCATGGCTCTTTTTGGATTGGTCAACACGCGTGAACTGGATGAATTCGCGACGGCGCTTGCGGAGGACCTCGGCCGCCGGTTTCCTCCCAGCTCCGAAGCCCGTACCGACCCCGGCGCCAAGCACCAGCTCGGCGTGATCATCGAGGGGCTCGCCGCCCGGGCCGTACGCTTCCATCAGCAGCACAAGCTCGGTATCTATCGGAAGGCGAAGCTCGCCAATGTTTTCCGGTGGAAGCTCTCCGAGCTCGGTTACAGCAAGACCTTCGTGGAGCGCGTCACCAAGGACGTCGTGACGCGGCTTGCGGCCAAGAAGTAATCTCCGCCGGGCCGCCGGACTCCATCATATTGGTGGGACGATTCCGTATGACGACCGTCGTCTACCTCACGGGAGACTCCATGAACGATGCGCTGGCCGCGGCGGGCCGGGCGCATCGTATCCTGTTCGAAGGACTCGGACACGAGTTCCTGGAGATCAACTTCGCGCGCCCCGACGCGCAAGCGTTGCTGGGAAGGGCCATCGCCGGGCCGGGTCTCGAATTCGTGTATGCCCCCATGGGGATGGGTGGGGGGTTCCGCGGCAAATCCGCCGACGGCACCGAGAACAACCTCTGGGAAGGGCTTCGGGTTCCCTTCATTTCCCTGGTCGGCGACTCACCGGCCTATTTCTTCGAACGCCACGTCGCGACCAGCCCGTGGCACGCGACGCTGTACTACTACCCGGAACATCTCGAGTTACGCAAGCGCTTGGAGCCGAAGGGATACCTCTACGGACTCGTCCCCCCCATGCCCTTCGACATGGCCGACCGGCGGGACGTGGACTTCGGGCGCAAGGCGCAAGGCAAGCTTCTCTTCCTGAAGAACGGCAACGATCCCGAGAAGCTCGTCGCGGCGTGGCGCAACGGGATGCCTGCCGACACGTTCCTGCTCCTGGCCGAGGCGGCCAGCCAGCTCGCGGGCCGGATCGCGGACGACCTCGACTGCGACATCGACCGCTTCGTCCGCGATGCCTTCGAAAGCCACGGCTGGGACATCGGCGAATTCAGGAATCTGCGCCTGTTCTTCATCGCCCAGCTCGACGACTATCTGCGGCGTGTGAAGAGCACGCTCATCGCCGATGCGATCGCGGATTTCCCGGTCCATATCCAGGGCTTCAATTGGGATCACCTGGATTTCTCGGGGCGCCGCGCCACGTACGTCAAGGGAGGCGACTACACGCAGTCGCGGCAGCAGATCATCGAGTCGCTGGGGGTCATCGACATGTCGCCGAACACCCAGAAGGCGCCCCACGACCGCGCCATGCGCGCATACGGGTTGTGGACGCTCTGCATCACGAATCGGCAGCGGTACTTCGACGAGAACCTGGCCGGCGCCGCCGAGTTCAGCTACCGGTTCGACAAGCAGAGCGTCCAGGCGAAGGTCGCCGACGTGCTGGCGCAACCGAAGCGGTATGTGGAGCTCGGGCAGCAGGTTGCCGCGCAGTTCCGGGAGCAGCGCCGGCCCGAGGCCTTCGCCGAATTCATGGTGGCAACCGCCAACCACGTGCGTCTTGCATGCGGACCACGGCCCGCGGAGTTTCCGGAGTTCTTCGTATGGCCGCCGCCACGCTTTGTCTGACGGCACGGCTGGCGGCTTGCGTGTGGAAGGGCCATGGAGGGCGCTGAGGCACTTCGGCTCATCGAGGAAGGCAACGCGATCGAGGACGCCGGACGGTTCGCGGAAGCCCTCGCCCGCTACGAGCGGGCCATCGCGATGGCTCCGCAACTCGCCCGAGGCCATCTCAATCGCGGCAACGTGCTGCTCGCGATGGGGGATGCGAGCGGCGCGGTGGCCGCTTACTCGGCCGCGCTCTCGATCGAGCCCCACAGTGCCGGCGTGCACTTCAACCTGGGTAACGCATACGTGCGACTCGGGCGGCAGCCGTCGGCGCTGGCGGCCTACGGCAGGGCTTTGGAGTTGAAGCCGGACTTCGTGGACGCCGAGCTTGCGATCGGCAATGCCATGGCGGATGCCGGCCGCCTGGACGATGCGGCGGAGAGCTACCGCAGGGCACTGTCGATCGCACCGAACTTCGCCCACTCGCACTACAACCTTGGACTGGTGCTCCAGACGTTGGGCAGGCTCGACGAGGCGGTGGCGAGTCATCGGCGGGCAACCGAGATCGACCCGTCATTGGCAAGCGCGCACTACCATCTGGGCCTGGCCCTGCGGGAATCGGGAAGGCTCGAGGATGCCGTGCACAGCTTGCGGCAGGCAACCAGCCTGCGCCCCGATTACATCGAGGCGCACTACAACCTGAGCGCTCCGCTGCGCAGTCTGGGCAAGCTCGACGAGGCCGAGGCGAGCCTGCGGCGTGTGCTCGAGCTCGATCCGGTGCACGTTCATGCGCACGCCGGCCTGGGCATGGTCCTGGAAGACGCCATGCGCCTCGCCGACGCGCAGACGAGCTATCGGCGAGCCCTTTCGATCGACCCGGATTTCCTGCCGGCGCACAACGGGTTGCTGTTTTGCATCAGCCACGACGAGGCGGTGGATTCGGCAGCGCTCGTTGCGGCTCACCGGAAGTTCGGGCAGCGGTTTGCGGAGCTAGGTGAGCGCCGCGCGCATCACGCCAACGGCCGCGACCCCGGGCGGATCCTGCAGGTTGGCTTCGTGTCCGGAGACTTGCGATCGCACGCGGTGGCGAGTTTCGTCGAGCCGATCGTCGCGGCGCTGGCACGGAGTCCGGCGCTCGCGCTGCACGCGTACTACAACTGGCCGGCGGAGGACGCCATCACCGCGCGGATCCGCGCCCTGATACGGCACTGGCATCCAATCTGCGGCCTGCCCGACGACGAACTGGCGCTCCGGATCGCCGCGGACCGCATCGACATCCTGGTCGATCTGTCGGGCCACACCGGTGCGAATCGGCTGTTGACGTTCGCGCGCAAGCCGGCGCCCGTCCAGGTCAGCTGGATCGGATATCCGGGGACGACCGGGCTCGCCGCGATGGACTATTACCTGGGCGATCCCCACTTCCTCCCGCCTGGCCAGTTCGACGCGCAGTTCGTGGAAAGGATCGTCTATCTGCCGGCGGTGGCGCCCTTCCGGCCGCTCGAATCGGCCCCGGCAGTGAACCCCCTGCCCGCCGCCTGGCGAGGGTACGTGACGTTCGGCAGCTTCAACCGATCGAGCAAGCTCAGCAGATCCGTGATCGCTTTATGGTCGCGCGTGCTTCGCGACCTGCCCGAGGCGCGCTTGCTGGTGGCCGGGATGCCGCAGCACGCCGATCCCGCGACTCTCATCGACTGGTTCGAGGCGCAAGGCGTGTCCCGCACGCGCCTGCGGTTCCATGGGCGATGCGACATCGCGACCTACCTCCGCTTGCACCACGAGGTCGACCTGTGCCTCGACACCTACCCCTATACCGGAGGGACGACGACGGTCAACGCGCTGTGGATGGGGGTGCCCACGCTCACGGTGGCGGGCCCCACGCCGGCGAGCCGCCAGAGTGCAGCCATGCTCGGGCATGCCGGGCTCGCCGACTTTGTCGCGACCGGCGTCGAAGATTTCGCCGCCAAAGCCGTACGATGGGCGGGAGACCCGGCGCGCCTCGCGCGGCTTCGCGCCGGATTGCGCGCGCGCATCGAGCAATCGACCCTCCGGCAGCCGGAGGTCATCGCTGCCGGTATCGAGCGGGCGTTCCGGATGATGTGGCAGCGCTGGTGCGCGGGCCTTCCGCCGGAGACGTTGAACGTGAGCGGGGCGCACGAGGCCGAGGACGCATGATGGGGCATCGGCACGCCATTTGCCGTTCGCTCGAGCGAATCCACCGTTGGAGCCCTTGGAGCTACGAATGAGTGACGTGTCGGTGTGGCGGACAGGTTTCTTCAGGCGAATGATGATTGCGATGCACAAGGTCGAGGCCGACAACTTCGACGCGTTGCGCTACCAGGGAATTTCTCCGCAATCGTTCTTCCTGGACCAGCACGCCTGGCACCTCGACCACTTTGTCGAGCACTCCGCCGACTTCTACCGCTCGCGGCAGCTGCTGGCGGACGAGGCCTCGCGCGAGCTGTTCGACCTGCTCCTGCTGTTTCGCGTGCTCGGACACCTGCACGTCAGGCTGCCGCTCAGCGATCCGGTGAAAAAGGAGGCGCGGATTCCCGTCCCCGACGACTGGAAGGTCGCCGACACCGACGAGCAGACGATGTTCGGCCCGCTGTCGATCTTTTGCGTTCCGGTCGGCGACGACCAGGTGTGGGTGAAGGCGTGGCCCGCCAACGTCTCCGCCTATCTCGGAGGCCAGTACTACTTCGAGCGCAACGGGGAGCGGATCGCGCCACGGGAAGGCGACCACGTGATCGACGCCGGAGGCTGCTTCGGCGACACCGCGCTGTTCTTCGCGCACAGCATCGGGCGCACCGGACGCGTCTACACGTTCGATCCCCTGCGCAAGCACTGCGACATCATGCGCGACGCCTTCCGCCTCAACTCCGAGCTGGAGGCGCGGATCTCGATCTTCGAGGCCGGTGTGTCCGACGCCGACCAGGCCGGTGAGCCGGACGCCACCGGCGTGATCGATCCGGGCGCCCGCGTCGACTCCCCGGGGATTGCCCTGCGATCGATCGACAGCATGCTGGCTGGCGGCGAGATCGCGCGCGTGGACTTCGTGAAGATGGACATCGAAGGCAGCGAGCTTGCGGCGCTCAAGGGCGCCGTCGGTGCGCTGCGGACATTCAAGCCGAGGCTCGCGATCTCGCTCTACCATCGCGCCGAGGACTTCTACGCGATTCCGCTGTGGCTCGATTCACTCGGCCTGGGCTATCGCTTCTTCCTCGACCACTACAGCATCCACCACGAGGAAACGGTCCTGTACGCGACCGCGGCGTAGCGGGCGCCGCGAGCGGCCTTCGCGCAAGATGCAGA
Organism: Burkholderiales bacterium; assembly: GCA_020845855.1. Taxonomy (GTDB): domain Bacteria; phylum Pseudomonadota; class Gammaproteobacteria; order Burkholderiales; family Casimicrobiaceae; genus VBCG01. The sequence goes on along the minus strand of JADLEZ010000575.1, from coordinate 2,172 downwards.
ACGCAATCGAAGGCGGCCGTGTGCGCACAACGCGCGTTGCTTCGTGCCGTTGGCGGCGGTCTCCCGACGGGCCGCCCCTAGGGCGACCGCCTGAAATCAACCTCGATGCAAAAGGCGCAAGGGTAGCGATCCGTCATCCACGGATCGCGCGGACGCCTCTTGCATCGACCTGCTACGCCGTCCGGCACAGCGCGAGGACGCGCAGGACCGAGGCGATCGCCCGGATGTCGTCCACCTGCATGGCGGTTCCCGTCGGCAGCACGACCACGCGCTCGGCCACGCGCTTCGTGTTCGGCAGAACCAGGCCGGCGTGGGGGTAGTAGGAGCGGTACGGCTCCATGTTGTGGCAGCCTGGCCAGAAGTACTTGCGGGCGAGGACGTTCTCCGCGTGGAGCGCCTCGACCACCTTGTCCCGCGCGAGCGGAAACTCCGGCGACACCTCCAGCACGATGTACTGGTAGTTGTTGCGCTCCTTCTCGTCGAACTCGAGCATCGCAAGGCCGCGCAGCGGCCCGATCTCGGCGCGATACGCGTCGTAGTTCGCCTTGTTGATCGCGACGAAGTCGTCCAGCTCCTCGAGGTTGGTGAGGCCCATCGCCGCGGCGATCTCGGTCATCTTGCCGTTGGTGCCCGGATAGATGACGTGGTCGTAGCCGTGGAAGCCGAAGTTGCGCATGAGCCGCATCTTCTCGGCCAGACGGTCGTCGTTGGTGACGACGGCGCCGCCCTCGAAGGTGTTGAAGAACTTGGTGGCGTGGAAGCTGAAGACCTCGCAGTCGCCGAAATTGCCGAGTGGGGTGCCCCCGAGCGAGCAGCCGAAGCCGTGCGACGCGTCGAACATGAGCTTGAGGTTGTTCACCGACGCCACTTCGCGAAGCTCCGCGCACGGCGCGCCGCGGCCCCACAGGTGTACGCCGACGATGCCGGTGGTGCGCGGCGTGATCATCCGCCGCACGGCATCCGGATCGAGGTTCTGCGTGACCGGATCGATGTCGGCGAAGATGGGAGTGATCTCCTGCCACTGCAGGGCGTGCGCCGTCGCGACGAACGTGTACGAAGGAACGATCACCTCGCCGCGCAATTCCAGGGCGCGCGTGGCAATCTCCAGGGCGATCGTGCCGTTGCACATGGCGACACAGTGCTTGACCCCGAGCTTTGCCATTACCCGCTTCTCGAACTCGACCACCATCGGGCCGTTGTTCGACAGCCAGCGGCTGTCGAGGATCTCCCGCGCGCGAGCCAGGAACCGCTCGGCATTGCCGATGTTGGGCCGCCCGACGTGGGTGGCCTCGTCGAACAAGGCGGGCGCGCCGTTGATGGCCAGGTCGGCGGCCGTGCGCACTACCTTGCGCGCACGTCCTGCCGGCCGGGGTGGCGACGGGACCGCGGTCAGGGTGCCGGGAACTTTGGTGCGGGCGGCGGCCGCGCGGTCGTACTTCATGGAGGGTCTGGGTTGGGATGTCCTCCAGGCTGCGATGCAATTTTTGTGCCGGAGGAGATCAGGGCGCGCGCGAGCATACCGCGTACAGGCTGGCCGACAGATCGGGATAAGTCTTGGCGAGCTCGTGACACGCCCGTACGTAGTCGTCGCTGATGATTCCAGCCGCCAGCGCCTGGTCGAACTGGTAGTTGGCGAGCGGCTTGACGATCACGCCGCCGTGGTCTTCCACGTGCCAGCCCGCCCTGCGCAGGTGCCCCAGCAGGACGTCCAGCGAGTACGTCCAGCGATGGCCGTGCCGGGCTTCCGCCGGCGTTACGGCCGCGTTGTGCTCGATGAGTCCCATGCGCACCGCGATCTGCCGCGACAGGGCGTTCGCATTCGGAACGGCTACGTAGAGCTTTCCGCCGGGGGCGAGCCAGTCGCGAATGCGCGCGAGCACTTCGAGCGGCCGGTCGAGGTGCTCGAGGGTGTGCACGAGGAAGACATGATCGAACGTGTCGGTCGGCTGCGCTTCCTCGAACGTCGAGACGACGACCTCCACCTTGTCGCCGAAGCGCGTGCGCACGATGCCTGCAAGCTCGCTCGACGCCTCGATCGCGGTCAACGATGGGAAATACTCGAGGATCTGCGCCGTCATGTCGCCCTTGTAGCATCCGAGCTCCAGTACGCGGCCGTCGCGGCGGAAGTGCGGCGCGAGCGTGCGCAGCAGGTAGCGGCGGATGACGGTGTCG
>JADLEZ010000574.1 GCA_020845855.1 Burkholderiales bacterium | reverse complement strand
GCGTGCGCCGCGTCCGCCATGATCTGCGGCTTGCGCATGTGGTCCGTCTGCTCGGTGGCACCCGGGATCATCGCGATCGCCGCGGTGGCGATCACCGTGCGCGGCCACAGCGCGTTGACCGCGATGCCGTCGGCGCGGAACTCTTCCGACATGCCGAGCACGCACAGGCTCATGCCGTACTTGGCGATCGTGTACGCAACGTGGGGTGCGAACCACTTCGGATCGAGATTGAGCGGCGGGGAGAGTGTCAGGATGTGCGGATTGGCCGCGCGCTTCAGGTACGGGATGCAAGCCTGCGAGCACAGGTACGTGCCGCGCAGGTTGACGCCCAGCATGAGGTCGACGCGCTTCATGGGCGTGGCGAGCGTGCCGGTGAGGCTGATCGCGCTCGCGTTGTTGACCAGGATGTCGATGCCGCCGAAGCGCGCCACACCGTCGGCGACCGCCGCGTGCACGGCGGCCTCGTCGCGAATGTCGCATTCCACGGGCAGCGCCTTTCCGCCCGCCTGCTCGATCTCGGCCGCGGCGGTGTAGATCGTCCCGGACAGCTTGGGATGCGGCGCAACCGTCTTCGCTGCGATCACGATGTTCGCGCCGTCGCGCGCCGCGCGCAGCGCGATCGCAAGCCCGATGCCGCGCGAGCCGCCGCTGATGAAGAGCGTCCTTCCGGCGAGGTCAGGCATCGCTGAATCTCGCGGGTCGTTTTTCGAGGAACGCGGCGACGCCTTCGGCGAAGTCGGGGGTCGCCGCGCACGCGGCGAAGCTCGCTGCCTCGGCGTCGAGCTGCTGCGACAGCGTGCGCCCGAGCGACTCGCGCAGGAGGCGCTTGCCGTTGCGCACGGCGAGTACCGGCGCCCGGGCCAGCGAGGCGGCCAGCGCGGCCACGGTCGATTCGAGATCGGCGGCGGGAACCACGCGGTTGACGAGCCCCCACGCGAGGGCCTGCTGCACGGCGAATCGCTCGTTGAGGAGCACGGCTTCAGCGGCGCGGCGCATGCCCACGATGCGCGGCAGCCAGAACGTGCCGCCGCCGTCCGGCGTGACCGCGATCTGCTGGTAGCCGGACGCGAAATAGGCCGTGTCGTCGGCCACGACCAAGTCGCACGCGTTCATGAGCGAAAGGCCGAAGCCGGCGACCGCGCCGCGCACCTGGGCCACCACCGGATGCGGCATGCGATGCAGCGTCTCGACCGCCGCGTGCACGCGGGCGATGAGAGTGCGGAACGCGGCGTCACGCTGCGCCGCGGGCTTGGCGAGCTCGCCGCGGAACGTGCGGATGTCGCCGCCCGCCATGAAGTGCTTGCCGGCGCCGCGGATCACCACCACGCGCAGCGCATCGTCGGCGGCGACCTCGGCCGCGGCCGCGACCAGCGCATCGATCATCGCGAAGTCGAGCGCGTTCAGCGCGTCGGGACGGTTGAGCGTCAGCGTGGCGACGGGACCGTCGCGCATGACGAGAAGGGGAGCCGCCATGGAACCAACACGTGTAGCACGCGCGGTGCCGCGCGGGGGTCAGCGAATGAGGTCGGCGGTTCGTTGCACCGTGTCGGGGATCGCGATGCCGAGCTCGCGCGCGGTGGCGAGATTCACGATGCGCTCGAAGCTGTCGACTTGCTCGATCGGCAGCTCGCCGGCCTTTTGCCCGCGCAGGATGCGGGCGACATGGGACGCGGCTTGCGCCCACATGGCCTCGAAATTCGGGCCGTAGCCGAGCAAGATCCCACTCCGCGCAAACACCGTGTTGCCGGACGACGGCAGCCGCAGCTCGATCAGCGCGCGCGCGAGGTCTGCCCGGTGCGCGTACAACTCGGCCCACGACAAGACGAGCACGCTGTCGGCGCCCTGCTTCACGGCCTCGCGGAGCGTACCGCGAAGGTCGTAGGCGCTGCCTCGCATCTCCTGCGGGAGCAGGATGACCTTGGCCGCGCCCGCCGCCTGCTGCGCGCCTTCGAGCTGGCCGCGGGTCGCGGCCTCGAACAGTACGGCCACCCGCCGGGTCGCGGGAATCGCTTCCTTCAGGAGCTCGAGGCGTTTGCCGGCAAGAATGATGGTTTGCGAGTAGACGCCGGTCGTGTTGCCGCCGGGCCGGGCCAGGCTTTTGACCACGCCGGTCGCTACCGGGTCGAAGTCGACGAAGATCATCACCAGCGGGGTAGCCGGCGCCCCTTCCCTGACCGCTTTGACCAAGGCTTCGCCGCCGCCGGCCACGATGACGTCGACACCCCGGCGGACGGCTTCGGCCGCCGCGGCCGGCACGCGCGCGAGCGGATTGGGCAGTTGCGTGTCGACTTGCACATCCACCTGCACGTTCTTGCCGTCCACATACCCAAGTTCCGCGAGGCGCTTGACCAGGGAGGCACGGAAGACGGGGGCCGAGTGCAGGATGGCGATGCGCGCTGTCCGCCCCTTGCCGGGCTGCGCCCAGACCACTGGCGGCGCGAGCACCGCGCCGGCGGCGATCAGCAGTTTTCTGCGAGCGGCATGGTGCATGGAAACCCCCACAGCGACAGCGCGAGGCGCACGGTTTCGAAGTGTATATCGACGATGTCCGCGATGTCGTCGGCGTAGCCGCCGGCCATTGCGATCGCCACTGGCACGCCGGCTTCGCGCAGGCGCGTCAGCACGTAGCGGTCGCGCGCGGCGAGTCCCGCCTTGGTCAAGGCGAGCCGGCCGAGGCGGTCGCCGACGTAAGGGTCGGCGCCGGCGAGGTAGATGGCAAGGTCGGGGCGGAAGCGCTCCAGCGCGCGCGCCAGCGCGATGTCGAGGGTGACGAGGTACGGCACGTCGTCGGTGCCGTCCGCGAGCTCGACGTCGAGGTCCGAGCACTGCTTGCGGAACGGAAAATTGCCGCGGCCGTGCAGCGACAGGGTGAAGACACTCGCATCCCCCGTGAAGATCTCGGCAGTCCCGTCGCCCTGGTGCACGTCGAGGTCGACGATCAGCACCGTGCCCGCGCGGCCTTCCGCCTGCATCGCGCGCGCCGCGACGGCGGCATCGTTGAACACGCAAAAACCTTCGCCGTGCGCGAGATGGGCGTGGTGGGTGCCGCCGGCGAGGTTGACGCCGCAACCCGAGTCGAGTGCGCTGCGGCAGGCCGCGAGGGTGGCGCCCGCCGACCGGCGCGAGCGCTCGACCATGGCCGGCGACCACGGAAAGCCGATGCGGCGTATCGCTTGCGCGTCGAGCGCGCCGGCGGCCACCGCCGCCACGTACGCCGGGTCGTGCGCGCGCGCGAGCTCGGCGTCGGTCGCCGCCGCCGGCACGCGCAGGCGGTCGCCCGCGATCGCCGCCACCCGCTCGCGCAGCGCGGCGTACTTGCGCATGGGGAAGCGATGCCCCGCCGGCAGCGGCAGGACGAAGTGGTCGGTGTAGTAGATCAGCACCGTCGCTACGGCGCGGCGCGCTTGAACGGAGAGGAAGCGGCCAGCTCGTCGAGCGAATGCTCGACCTCGATGCGCTCCCGCGCGCAGAACTCCGCGATCGCCCCGGCGAACCCGCGGTCGCCGACGGCGTGCAGCGAATGCGTGGCCACCGGCCGCAGCCCGCGCGCGAGCTTGTGCAAACCTTGCGCGCCGCCCTCGAAGCGGCCGATACCCTGGCCGATGCAGAAGTCGATCGCTTGGTAGTAGCAGGCCTCGAAGTGCATGCCCGGC
>JADLEZ010000573.1 GCA_020845855.1 Burkholderiales bacterium | reverse complement strand
CTCCCGGCGTACGAGCGAATCGACTGAAGCGGACACGGCCGCTGCGGCCCCCGTCCGCGTTAAGACGCGTGCTGGCGACCCGCCTGATAGGTCGAGTCAGAATTTCTGCCTCGTTTGTCCCTGGCGGAGGCGGTGAGATTCACATTGTGGGGCGTAGACGCGTGAGACAGCGAAAGTTGCCCCCAAAGTTGCCCCCAGAAGGCGCCCGTTACCCTCGCGCGGCGCGCAGCATCCGCAGTAGCAGACGCACGTTGCGGCGCTCCGCGAGGCGCCACCGCGCCGACCGACGAGCGGGCAGCGACATTCGTCTCCGCAAGCGCCTACAATCCAACAGGAGGCCACCGATGGCGCTGATACCGAGCAACGAGCAGGTCGCCCAGATGATTCGGCAGGCGATGCTGGATCGGGCGCCGTCGATGTACGCGAGCCTCGCCGCCGCCAATCAACTCGACGCAGCAGTGCAGAGCCGGGTGGAGATGTTCGACGAGGCGACGAGTTCAGCCTACAGCCAAGCGATCACGGACACGATGCCGCTCAAGGACAGCTCGGATCCGGACGAGCGCTGGATGACCGCCGACCGCCAGATTCGGGCGGCGACCGAGAGCGCACTGGCGATGGTGCTCGAATTCCCGCCGGAGGACGACCCCGGCGAGAGCTTCCCGCTCGATCTGGCCGCTTGAGGTCGCGCCACGGATCTGGTGGCGAGACTAATTGCACGACGCCATGGAAGGGCTTGCCAAGGACACCATCGCGCTCCTGCAATACCTGCTGCCGGGTTTTCTCGCGGCTTGGGTCTTCTACGGCCTGACTTCCTATCCGAAGCCGACACAATTCGAGCGCGTCGTTCAGGCACTCATCTTCACGTTGCTCATTCAGGTGGTGGTCTCAGGCGAACGATACGTAGCCCTTGCTGTCGGCTACTACCACCAGATCGGCATGTGGTCGGAAGCCGTCAATGTCGCTTGGTCAACGGGTACCGCTCTGGTGCTCGGAGTGGTCTTCTCCTATTTTGCAAACAGCGATGTCGTTCATCGTGTCGCGCGCCGCTTCAAAGTGACGCGGGAAACGTCGTATCCGTCAGAGTGGTTCGGAGCGTTCCTCAATCAAACCTTCGTCGTCTTGCATTTCCGTGACGAGCGACGGCTATATGGCTGGCCCAAGGAGTGGCCGTCTGAACCGGGGTCGGGGCATTTTGTGATGCAGCAACCATCGTGGCTGGTAGACGTAAAAGAAGTTCCGGTTACCGGCGTCGAGGAAATGCTCGTCGATGTGAAAGATGTGAAGTGGATCGAGTTCATGAACCTTCAGCAAGGTGGCAACCGTGAGCCGAAAGAGCCCTAACCCACTCCCCCCCAACGTACCCAACACCGCTGGCCGCGGAATCAACGGGGGCGCAAACCCCGCGCCTCCGCCAATCGTAAAGCCACCGCCGCCACCGCCGCCGCCACCACCGTCAAAGTCGAAGGACTAGACGCAAGGTGGGCTGCGTTGAGCAGCTACGACCGAGTAGCATTGAGCTGCAGGAGGCGAGCGAGAAGTACCTCATCCGGCACTGTCGTAGAGTAATCGCTCCAACCGTATGCAGTGGCAACGGCCTCGTCAAGATCAGCGTGCGCCTGCGCAAGCCAAGGCGGATATAGGTTGTAGAGCCCCGTGAGCGTGCGTCCGGCGAGATGCTTCTCGCAACCGGGCTTGGCGACGATACGTTCCGGGAGACTGGGCAGCACGTCCGGCACGCGTTCGATCCATTCCGGCGGATTGAGCCAATTCTCGCGCAGCTCGTTGAGAGTGCGTGCAGCCGCAGCTACTGCGTCCGCGTGTTTGTTCGTAAAGTGCTTCGGATCGAGATTGGGGGTCAGCCCTTCCGGGAACGGATATGTACGAAATGTCGTGCTGGACGTATAGCGCGGCCGATCCTCGAATGAAGTTCCCAGACGAAGCGACCAGGAGACGTGAAATCGCGATTGTAAGATGCCGAAAGTAGCGTCGTCGTCGCGGGCGATCACCACAAGGTTCTTGTCGGGAACGATGCCCGCAAGCATCCATCTGAACACGCGATGCTTGGCAGTCTCCAGCGTAACAATGAAACGTGGCAGCCCTTTGATCGCATCGAAGAGCGCGGGCGCGCGCCGGGCGAGCTTCCACCACTCGCGTTTCTCAGCCGGGGAGCCCGTGGCCATTCGTTTCGGCTTGACGTTCGTAAGCACGCGCTGGAACGGAGCCTCGTAGCGCGCGGCCTCGGGTTCGCGCAGTTCGTAGAAATTGATGAGCCACTTTTCCGGGTCGCGATCAATGACGCCATCGCCATTGGTCCACCGCACCAATACATCGGCGTTCGGGCGCCCATTGGGGTTGCCGCCTGCAGCCAGTAGCGCAAGTGCATCGGATCGGGAAAGGTCGAATGCGCCCTTCTTCGTGATGCCGCTGAAGGCGACTCCGGCATTCTCAGCCAACGGTTCGGCCGTAGACAAATCGAGCGCAACCGCTCCGGCGCCGGCGTCCGAGAGATCGGCAAGGATGCGCGTCGCCTGCTTCCCGTCCAACTGAATCGCCAGCGGCACAGCCGCGCTCCAACAAATTAGCGAGACGCGGACTTGCGCCCCGTCGTTGACCCACTCTTCATTCGACCATGCCGAGAAGATTGCCTGATCGCCGACGACCCTCTCCAAGACCTTGCGATTCGCGCCGCCTCGTATCGAATTCGTCGCCACCAGCCCCGCTGCTCCGATTTGGCCGGAGGCAATGGCGGCTCGTGCTTTTTCAAACCAGTAGCAGACCAGATCGGCACCGCCCGGAACGCGCCCGCTATAGAGCGCCCGAAGCGCGGTGATGTACTTCGCGCCGAGCTGACTTCGCTGCTTCTTGTCGCCGAGAAATGGTGGATTCCCGATGACGGCATTCGCCTTCGGCCAGTCGGGCTCGGTCCCATCGGAATTGAGCACGGCGTCACGGCACTCGACGTGGTCCAATGGAGAAAGGATCGGGTCGCGGTGGATGTCGTAGCCATGCGCGATCATCCACTGGATTTCGCCGATCCAGACCGTCACGCGGGCAAGTTCGGCGGCGTAGGGATTGATCTCGATTCCGAGCACATTATCGGGCCCGCATTCGATGGTGAGCTGACGATGCAGCCCCATCGACTCCGCATCGAGATTGGCGCGATGTTCCATGTCCTTGAGCGCCCGCAAGGCGAGGTAGAGGAAATTTCCCGACCCGCAGGCCGCGTCGAGCACTCGATAGCTCTTGAGTCGCTCGATGTAGCCGTAGAAGCGCGTCTGCGCTGCCTTTAGCGCAATCTGCGAACCCTTGCCGCCAGCGTGGTACTTGACCATGTCGTCCGCGATCAACGCCTTGGCCTTGTCCCACTCCTCATGCAACGGCGCAACGATCACCGGCTCGACGATCTTGCGGATGGTGGTGGGATCAGTGAACTGCGCCCCGAGCTGCGACCGCAATGCGGGGTCCAAGCCACGCTCAAATAGCGTCCCGAAGATGGATGGTTCGATGTGTGACCAGTCCATCTTGGCGGCCTCCTGAAGGGCCGCCACCTCTGCGGACTCCAATGGGATCGGCGCGATGGTCTCGAAGAGCCCGCCGTTGAACCATTGAATGTCCTCCAAGAGGAATTCCCCGCCCTTCCGCATCCGCTCAAAGAGTTCGCCGAGGCGAGCGGCCAGCTTCGCGCCATCGCCCGCGCTCTTCTCGACGATCTTCCCGAAGAGACGTTGCGGCAGGAGCCGCACATCTTCGGAAAACATGCAGAACAAGCACTGGATGAGAAAATGAGCAACGTCCTGTGGGTCATGTCCTCGCTTCGTGACGGACAGCGCGATTCCGGCAAAACGTCCGGCAGCGGCTGCAGTGATGTCATGAACCGTGCGTTTCGGTTTGAACCGCTCGGGCTCAGTGAACAACCACCGGAGCTTCTGCAGGTTTTCGGGCGCCCCGATGTCCTCCAGCGCAATCGTGTGGACCTCGCTGGGTGTCCCGGTGAAATGCGTGTGAATCTCGATCAACGCCCGGTTGCAGACAACCAGCAACGGGGGATTGTCGAGCGCCAGCGCATAGGTCATGAGCTGCTTCAGCGCCTTGCCAAGATCGCCCCCGGGGCCTTTGTTCTCCCACGCAAAGCAATTGCGCTTCCACACATCGGCCCAGCCGTTACCGGACCCTGTCTTGGTGGCGCCACGCTCGAAGCAGTAGTTATCCGGGTCGTCGGGCTTCCCGACGCCGAGGAGGTCGCACAGATCGAGAAAATGCGACTGTGCCCCGGCTTTCTCGGAAAGCGGGCTGTCCTTCCACTTGGCAATAAACGCGGCGGGGGTCACGGCGAGCGCGTACAGGGTGATGTCGTCGGCAAGACGTTCGCCCGGGACCAGCCTGATCGGACCGCAAGCAACGAGTCGTGGACCACGGCCGGACGCGCTGCTTGGCTACTTCTTCTTCGCCGCCCAGCGCTTGAGCGCAGCGTTGCGCGCGATGGCGCTGCGCTCCTCAGGCGTCAGGACCCGAGCCCGGGCTGCCCCACCCTTGGCACCGCCGAGTCGTCCAAGCGCCACGGCCGCCTGATTTTTGACCTTGGTTTCGGCGGGTAAATTTCCCGTGGCAGCGCCCACAATGTAGGCTGCCAGCGTGTTGAGGTCTTTCCGACCCTTGCTTGAGCGTTTAGGCATTGTGGGCCGACGTTAGCACATCGGCCCCGGACCATCAAACTCAAACTGAGACACTACCGGCGTCTCCAAGGTCGTCGACCCGACGACGGGCGAGCCGATGGTGGTGTATCACGGCGGCGAATTCAATGCGCAGGAACACGGCGCATTCGGTGTGGACCACGCGAACGAGGGATTCTTCTTCGCGCAGGACAGGAATCGCGCCCTGCGGTACGCCAATGGCGACGAATCCAAGGTCACGGCAGCCTTCTTGAAGATCACCAACCCCGATCCGTGGGTGGGGGACAAAGTCCGGCTTGCAGCCGATGGGCGGTTGGTCCACTTGCCGGGCTGGCGATTCGTCAGCCAGAAAATGCAGGCCGCAGTGTCTGGCGGGTAGTGCTTCGTGTACGACACCCGCAGAACGGTACCGCTTTTCGCGTCGACGAAGGTCGCCATCGCCGGGTGCGAATAGCCGCAGCCGCGCCGATACAGGGCCTCGGCGACGAGGGCGTCGGCGTACAGCTTTCCCCTCTTTAGGGAGTCCGAAAACTCCGGGTGCCGCAGCTTCCAGAGGTTCAGCGTCGACTTGGCCACGCCGAAGAAGTCTGCGAGCTCTACGTCCGTGAGCCCTCGCCGGCAGATGAGTTCCGCGCGTCGCGCGAAATCGGGGCGGTACTTCGTCGGCCGCCCGATGCGCGGCGCGGCACGCACGGCGTCAGTACCCATGTTGGGCGGCCTCGCTCCGACGCTTCCCATCGTCGACCAGCGACGGCCACCGCTCCGCGCCGGGCCGCTGGTCCGGTTCGCCGGGCTTCGGCGCGTAGCGCTCGCAGCGGTTGAGCGCGTCCGGGATCGGGTGACAGTCGCGCTTCGTTCCGAAGGGTGGCGTCCGGCAACGTCCAATGGCTGACAGGTTTGCGCAGTCCGCGCACGTCCGGCGGTCGTCGGTCGGATCGCGCTCGGCCAGCGGTGCGGACGTGTACAGGCCTTCGGGGTACTTCCTGGAGGGCGCCTTGTCGGCCGCGAGATAGCGGAAGCACGTCAGCGCGTCCGCCGGATCGCGTAGCGCCACGGCCAGCGCTTCGTCCCGGTCGGGCCAGTCGGCCGCGACGACGGCAAGCAACGCGCGCAGCTCGCGCTCCTGTTCCGGCGTGGCGACGCTCGCCGGGCGTGGCTCGATCGGCTCGACCGCGCACCCTGGATACCGCGCACGAGCTTCCGCCAGGGATTGCGGCGAACAGAATGCGACTTCTACCGTTCCCCCGTCGCGCGTGACGTGGTACCACTCGCCGGCCGGCGTGGCGCCGTCATTCGCCGCCAGCTCGGCCAGTATCGCGGGCTTGCGTTCCCGGATGGATTGCCGCACCGCGTCCGTCAACGTGCCGTGCGCCCGCAGGGCAATTCGCCCACCATCCTCCTGTTGCGCTCGTTCCTTAGCTACCGTGTGATGGCTCACCTTCGCCTTCTTCGCGATGCGCCGATCGCTTTGCGTCGGGTCGCGCTTCAACTCTTCCATCACGAGCGCCTTTCGTTCTTCGCGCGTCAAGTGCCGGCGATGCACGTTCAGCGAATTGACCGGGCGGCGGCCTACTTCTGGGTCGCCGGTCGGCAGGTGCGGGCGGTAGCACGCGGATGCGACTGTCCTGCAAGAGCGTTTCGATGATCGCTGCCGCTAGCAGTGCCGACACAATCTCGTCCTCCGATCTCATTGATTTCCCCTTCCTCCATTAGCCATATGACGCGAACCTCCTAGTCGCAATATCGGTACCACGTTCGCGCCGCGCGCGTAGGCGTCCACCATGTCCGCCCATTGCTGCATCATCGTGCGCCGCTCGGGCAGGTACTCCGTGCGGTTGTACGCCGCGCGTACCTTGTTCGGTTCCTTGTGCGCTAGCTGGCGCTCGATCACGTCGGGGCGGAAGCCGGCTTCGTTCAACGCCGAAGACGCCACGGCGCGAAAGCCGTGCCCGGTCATCTTGCCCTTGTAGCCCAAGCGGTACAGCGCGAACAGCAGCGTGTTGTTGCTGATGGGCTTGTCCGGATTGCGGCCGGGAAGCACGTAGCGGCTTACGCCCGCCATCATCCGCAATTGCCCAAGGAGCGCGAGCGCTTGCCGCGACAGCGGGACGACGTGCGCGGCCTTCGTCTTCATCCGCTCGGCCGGTACCTCCCACGTCGGCGCGTCGCTATCCAGCCCGCGCAGCTCGTCCCACTGCGCGCCGATCAATTCGGACGTGCGCACGAAGGTCAGGCACAGTAGGCGCAGCGCGAGGGCGGTTTGCTGGTCGCCAATCGCGGCGTAGCCGTCGATCGCGCGCAGCAACGCGGGTAGCTCGTCCGGCGCTACCGCGTGCTGTCCACGCGCCCGGTGTGGCTTGAGCGCGCCGCGAAGGTCGCGCGAAGGGTCGCGCTCGCAGCGGCCGGTAGCCACGGCATAGCGGAACACCTGTCCCGCCACGCCGACCATGCGATGCGCCAAGTCATGCGCCCCCCGGCTTTCGATGGTGCGCGCGACCGCGAGCAACTCGGGGGCGCCGATGCCGGCGACGGGCAGCCCGCCAAGGTCGGGGAACAGGTTGCCCTCAAGCCGGCGCAGCACGTCGTCCGCGTGCTTCGCGGTCCACCCGTGCGCCTGCTTGTCGAACCACTCGCGGGCGACGGCCTCGAAACTGTTGGCAGCCCGGCGCTCCGCGTCGCGCTTGTCGGCCTTGCGCCGCGCTGATGGATCGACGCCATCGGCCAGCAGCTCGCGCGCGGCATCGCGGCGCTTGCGCGCCTGCGCGAGGGTCACGGCGGGATACACGCCAAGCGATAGTCGCCTTTCCTTGCCTCCGAAGCGGTATTTCAGGCGCCAGTAGCGCGCGCCGTCGGGCGTGACTTCGATGTACATCCCGAAGCCGTCGGCATGCTTGCCGGGCTGCGCGTTGCGGATGGCGCGGTCGGTCAGCATGGAACTGGCCCCGCCGGGGTGACGGCGCGGGTCGTGTCCAGGAAGGCGCGCAGCTCGCCGGTTTCGTTCGGCGACAGGGACAGATGCCGGCCGCCCAGGTGGAAGGAAAGCCCGCCGTCGCTGCCGAGCGAGAATCGCGGCACGGCGGCTGCAGCCGTCGCCGCGAGCAACTGCGCTGCGCGCTCGGCCTTGCGCTGCGCGCTCGGATCGATGCCGTCGGCGACCAGCGCGCGCAGCTCGGCGCGGTGCCGGCGGGCTTCGTCAATCGATACGTTCGGGTAAACGCCGAGCGACAGTTGCTTGCGCTTGCCGCTATGGCGATACCGGATGCGCCACAACTTCGCGCCGCT
>JADLEZ010000572.1 GCA_020845855.1 Burkholderiales bacterium | reverse complement strand
CGGAAGTAGTAGGTGGCGCCCGCCGCTTCGCACAGGCCCATCATCGTCGGCGGCGCGTCCGCCGCGAGGAGCCCCTGGTCGAGCAGCTTGCCGATCGCCGCCTTGTCGAGTCTTCCGTTGCGATCGAAGTACGCCACCAGCTCCTGGATGACTTTCATCGGGTTTCCTCCATGCGCAGCAAGCGGCCGTACGGCGGCGCGAATCCGCCGCCGGCGTCCGGCGTCAGCGCCCACAGCACGTCGAACGGCGGTGGCGCGGTCGGATAGGACACGTCGCCGTCGGTGATGACCAGAGTCGCGCGCACGTCCGGATCGGCGCCGAGGAGGTCGAGCGCGGGCGTCATGTCGCTGCCGCCGTAGCCCGCGATCGCCACCCGGACGAGATCGAACGGGGCGAGGCGCTCGTCCGCGGTCACCTGCACGTCGCATTGGAGCACCCGCACTTCCTCGACCGCGGCGATGTCGCAGAAATCGGCGATCGCTCCGAGCGCGTGGGCAATGGACTGCGTCATCGAGCCGCTGGTGTCGAGCACGACGTTGAGCGTCCAGCCCTCGCGCCGGCGCCCCGGAAGCACGAGGTCGGTGCGCTGCGCGCCGCGGCGCGACGCACGGGTGAAGGTGCGCTCGCCCGGGGCGACGGACTCGAGCCAGCGCTGCAACGCGAGTTCCCACGGCGGCCGGTACACGCCGCGCAGCGCGTCGACCACCTGCCGTGCGCTTCCGGCATCGCTGCCGCGCCCGCGGGCGGCGATGGCACGGGCAAGCCCCAGCGCCCGCGCCGCGAGCTCGCGCGTGGCCTGCGCCTCGCGTTCCGGATCGGATGCGTCGTCGGGGAACATCGCCCGCTCGTCCTTCGCCGACAGCACGTCGCCGTGCGCTTCGCCCGTCCAAACCTCCTTGCGCGCGGCGCCTTCGTTGCGCCGCATCTCGAGCACGATGTCCTCCGCCGAGCGCAGGCGCGCGCCGTCCATGTCGAGCCCGCCCGCGGGAATCGTCGTGCGACCGAGCGCCACGCGCAGCATGTCGTTGATGATGTAATCGTGCGCGTAGTTGAACTCGAGCGGGTCGCCGCCGCGAAGCCGGTCGTGCGTGCGCAGCGCAAGGTGCAGCATCTCGTGCGCGAGCACGAACGACAGGTCGCGCTCGGAAAGGCGCGCCACGAACTGCGGATTGGCGATCATGCGCCCCGACGCGAACACGCCCATGGTCGCAATGCGGTGGTCGAACGTGAACCGCGTCGCGGCGGCGAGCCCCGACAGCCAGGGGAACGGCACCGCCAGCAGGCGGAGTCCACGCGCGACGCGCTCGCGCAACGCGTCCTCGTCCGCGATGCCCGCGGCCGGCAGCGGCGTGTAGCTCATCGCGGGGCTCGTCAGATGCGCGCGACCTTGCGCAACACGTCGAACATCGCGTCGTCGGCGCCGAGCGCGCCCCAGCGATCCACGAGGTCGGTGAGGAGCGTCAACTGGTGCTCGTCGGGCAGCGCGCGCAGGAAGCGGTTGATGTCGGCGGCGCCCACATCGCGCAGGCGCTCGTCGCGCACGTGCTGGCGGATGCAGTCGAGGACGAACCAGCGCGCCGCGTCGCCGGCCGGCAGGGTGTCGGGCTCGCGAATGTACTCCTCCGGCGCACGCACCGCACCGATGGCCTCCTCGGCGAGCGCGCAGTACACCGCGGCATCCTCCGGCGACAGGCGTCCGAACGCAAGCGCGCGCCGGATGTCCGCGGTGAGCAGGCCTGCCATTTCACTCATGTCGAGCGCCCGCGACAGCGCCGCCCAGCTCCGCGGCGTGGAGAACGGCAGCGCCTCCGGCGGCGCCGGGCGGGACAGCGCGTCCGGCATGACGCGGATGAAGCCGCGGATGTCGGCGCGCACGCCCGCGCGCGCGGCCCAGGCGAGCCACTCCTCGACGTCGACGCGCACGTGGACGATGGTGACGCGATTGACCAGCGCCGAGGACAGCGCCCGGACCAGCGCGCGGTCCTGGATGCGGTTGCCCGCCGCGACGACCCAGGTGCCCTTCGGCAGCGCGTGCTCGCCGATGCGCCGCTCGAGGAGCAGCGAGTAGAACGCCTTCTGGATGTCGGGCGCGCACGCCGGCAGCTCGTCGAGGAACAGGCAGAACGGCTCGGCCGACTCCGGCAGCAGCAGGCGCGGTGGGCAGAACACCGAGCGCTCGCCGACGATCTTCGGCACGCCGCTCACGTCCTCCGGCGCGATCTGGGTGCCGAGCAGCGACCGGCACGGCAGGCCGGCTTCCGCCGCCGCCTCATAGACGATGTCCGACTTGCCGACGCCGGGCGGGGCGAGCAGCAGCAAGCTCTGCTCGTGCGCCATGCACTGCACGAGCTTTTTCACCTGACGCAGCGTCAGGGCGCGTTCCAGCGGTCCGGCGGCGGGAAGGTCCATGATGAAGCGAGCGATTGGACGACTCGCCATCAACGCATGGCCGCACTTCAGGTTGACACGGGGAGGGGCTACCCCTTGTTCATCCGAGATTGGGAGCGAGCCGACGTGCCGCCGCGTCGCGCGGGACCCCGGCGCGCTGCGCGAAATCCGCGAGCTGGTCCTCGCCGATGCGGCCGACCGCGAAGTACCGCGAATCGGGGTGCGAGAAATAGAAGCCCGAGACCGCCGCGGTCGGGAGCATCGCGAAGCCTTCCGTTAGCGTCATGCCGACCGCATCGGCGCGCAGGTGCGCGAACAGCGACGCCTTGACCTCGTGGTCGGGGCACGCCGGATAGCCGGGCGCGGGACGGATGCCTCGGTACTCCTCGCGGATGAGCGCCGTGTTGTCGAGCGCTTCGCCAGCCGCATAGCCCCAGAGCTCGCGCCGGACCTTGGCGTGCAGCCACTCGGCGAACGCTTCGGCGAGGCGATCCGCGAGCGCTTTCAGCATGATCGCGCTGTAGTCGTCCTTCGCCGCCTCGAACTCCGCGAGCTTGCGCTCGATGCCCAGGCCCGCGGTGACCGCGAAACCGCCGACCCAATCCGCATGCTCCTTGGGGGCGACGAAGTCGGCGAGGCAGAAGTTGGCCTTGCCCGGCGGGCGCTCGTTCTGCTGGCGCAGGTTGTGCCACGAGAACGCGGCCTTCGTGCGCGTATCGTCGGCGTAGATCTCGATGTCGTCGCCCACCGCGTTCGCCGGCCAGATCGCCATCACGCCGTTGGCGGTGAGCCAGCGGCCCTCGATCGCCTTGCGCAGCAACGCCTGCCCCTCGGCGTACACGTTGCGCGCGGCCTCGCCGACCAGCGGGTCGTCGAGGATCGCGGGAAACGGTCCGGACAACTCCCACGCCTGGAAGAACGGACCCCAGTCAATGTAGCGCGCGATCTCGGCCAGGTCGACGTTGCGGAACTCGCGCCGCCCAGTCGCAAGCGGCACCGGTGGCGCGTACGCCTTCCAGTCGGTCGCGAAGGCGTTCGCGCGCGCGGCGGCGAGCGGAATGATCGTGGGGCCTTTCTTGCCGGCATGCTGCGCGCGGATCCGGTCGTAGTCGGCGGCGACTTCCGCCACGTAGCCCTCGCGCAGGTCGTCGGAGAGGAGGCTCGACGCCACCCCCACCGCGCGCGACGCGTCGGGCACGTACACCGTCACGCCGCCGTAGTTCGGCGCGATCTTGACCGCGGTATGCACGCGCGAGGTGGTCGCGCCGCCGATCAGGAGCGGTTGCTTCATCTGCAGCCGTTCCATCTCGCGCGCGACATGGGCCATTTCCTCGAGCGACGGCGTGATGAGGCCGGAAAGGCCCACCAGGTCAGCGCCGTGCTCGACCGCGGTTTCGAGAATCTTCTTCGCCGGCACCATGACGCCGAGATCGATGACCGCGAAGTTGTTGCACTGGAGCACCACCCCCACGATGTTCTTGCCGATGTCGTGCACGTCGCCTTTCACCGTCGCCACGACGATGGTGCCCTTGGGCTTGCCCGCGTCGCCCGAAGCCGCCTTCTCCGCCTCGATGAAGGGCACGAGGTGGCCCACCGCCTGCTTCATCACGCGCGCCGACTTCACGACCTGCGGCAGGAACATCTTGCCGGCGCCGAAGAGATCGCCGACCACGTTCATGCCCGCCATCAGCGGCCCCTCGATCACCTGGATGGGCCGCGCGTACTTCTGCCGCGCCTCTTCCGTGTCCTCGACGATGTGGCTCGTGATGCCCTTGACCAGCGCGTGCGACAGGCGCTCCTCCACGCTCCCGCCGCGCCACGCGAGGTCCTCGGGCGCCGCCTTGCCCTGCGCCTTGACGGTCTCCGCGAACGTCACCAGGCGCTCGGTCGCATCCGGCCTTCGATTGAGCACGACGTCCTCGACGCGCTCGCGCAGCTCCGGCTCGATCTCGTCGTACACCCCGAGCTGGCCCGCGTTGACGATGCCCATCGTGAGTCCCGCGCGGATCGCGTGGTACAGGAACACGGTGTGGATCGCCGCGCGCACCGGCTCGTTGCCGCGGAAGGAGAAGCTCACGTTGGAGATGCCGCCCGAGACCTTCGCGTGCGGCAGGTGCGCGCGGATCCAGCGCGTGGCCTCGATGAAGTCGACCGCGTAGTTGTTGTGCTCGTCGATGCCGGTGGCGATCGCGAACACGTTGGGGTCGAACACGATGTCTTCGGGTGGGAAACCCGCCTTGTCGACCAGGAGGTCGTAGCTGCGGCGGCAGATCCCGGTCTTGCGCTCGAAGGTGTCGGCCTGCCCCTTCTCGTCGAACGCCATCACGATCACTGCCGCGCCGTAACGGCGCACGAGGCGCGCCTGGCGCAAGAACGCCTCCTCGCCTTCCTTGAGCGAGATGGAGTTCACGATCGGCTTGCCTTGCACGCACTTGAGTCCCGCCTCGATCACCTCCCACTTCGAGGAATCGATCATCACCGGCACCCGCGCGATGTCGGGCTCGGTGGCGATGAGACTCAGGAAGCGCACCATCGCCGCCTTCGAGTCGAGCATCGCCTCGTCCATGTTGACGTCGATGATCTGCGCGCCGTTGCCCACCTGCTGGCGCGCGACCTCGACCGCGCCGGCGAAGTCGCCGGACAGGACGAGGCGCGCGAAGGCGCGCGAGCCGGTGACGTTGGTGCGCTCGCCGACGTTGGCGAACAGCGAGTCGTCGGCGATGGCGAGCGGCTCGAGGCCGGCGAGGCGCATCATTCGGGACATGGTGAACGTGGCAAGCTCGACTATCCCCTCTCCCGCTTGCGGGAGAGGGCGAGGGTGAGGGTGGCGCGAGGACCTCGAAGCCGCCCCTCACCCCGACCCGCTCCCCGCACACGGGGAGAGGGACACACTATGCCGCCGCCTCCGCGGGTTCCGCGGCAGGCACCGCGCGCGGCGGGACCTTGGCGACGGCTTGCGCGATGGCACGGATGTGGTCGGGGGTCGTCCCGCAGCAGCCGCCGACGATGTTGACGAAGCCGCTCTGCGCGAACTCGCCCAGCAGGCGCGCCGTTTGCGGCGGCGTCTCGTCGTAGCCGGTCTCCGCCATCGGGTTGGGCAGGCCCGCGTTCGGGTAGCACGACACGAACGTATCCGCGACACGCGCGATCTCCTCGATGTACGGCCGCATCAGCGCCGCGCCGAGCGCGCAGTTGAGCCCCACCGCGAGCGGCCTCGCGTGCCGCACCGAGTTCCAGAAGGCCTCGGGTGTCTGGCCCGAGAGCGTGCGTCCCGACGCGTCGGTGATGGTGCCGGAGACGATGAGCGGCAGGCGCTGCCCGGCTTTGTCGAAGTACGACTCGACCGCGAACAGCGCGGCCTTGGCGTTGAGCGTGTCGAACACGGTCTCCACCAGGATGAGGTCGGCGCCGCCTTCGGCGAGCCCGGCGACCGCCTCGCCGTAGCTCGCGGCCAGCTCGTCGAAGGTGACGTTGCGCGCACCGGGGTCGTTGACGTCCGGCGAAATCGACGCCGTGCGGTTGGTCGGCCCCATCGCGCCCGCGACGAAGCGCGGCTTGTCCGGCGTGCGCGCGGTCCAGGCGTCGGCGCAACCGCGCGCGATGCGCGTCGCGGCGAAGTTGATGTCGTAGACCTGCGCCTGCATGCCGTAGTCGGCCTGTGCGATGCCGGTGGCCGTGAACGTGTTGGTCTCGATGATGTCCGCACCCGCCGCGAGGTATTCGTCGTGGATCGCGCGCACGACGTCGGGCTTCGTGAGCGACAGCAGATCGTTGTCACCCGCGAGGTCGTGCGAGTGGCCGTGGAAGCACCCGCGGAACTCGCCTTCCGTAAGCTTGCGTTGCTGGATCATGGTGCCCATCGCGCCGTCCATGACCAGGATGCGCTCGCGCAGGAGGCGGGTGAGGAGCGGGGTGCGATCGGGTTGCACGGTTATATCGTTATGCGATTCGGGACGGCAAGACGTGTAAACGGCAAGACGTGTAATTCTATCATCGCGACCCGCGAAGCCTCGGCAGCGCCGGCGCCATCGACATGCTAATCTAGCCTGCATGAAGCACCTCAAGCCCAACGAAGCCGCCGATCTCCTGGCCGCCAACCCGCAGGCGGTGTTCATCGACTGCCGCAGCGAGATGGAGTACTACTTCGTCGGCCACCCGATCGGCGCGCAGCACGTGGCCTGGAACGACGGCCCCGATTGGGAGATCAACCCGCACTTCGTGGGACAGGTGAAGAAGGTCGCGAGCATGAACCGCCCGATCGTGCTCATCTGCCGCAGCGGTCACCGCTCGGTCGACGCGGGGCTCGCCCTCGAGAAGGCGGGCTTCGCCGAGGTCTACAACGTGCTCGACGGCTTCGAAGGCCCGCTGGACGACAAGCATCATCGCGGCACGCGATCCGGCTGGCGCAAGGAAGGCCTGCCGTGGGAGCAGCTGTAGAAAATTTCTGACGGAGGAGTCGCCCGGCCGGCAAGCGCTTCGCGCGCCGGACCGCGCCTTCTTTCAGCCTGAATGGCCTGGGGATCGCTCGCAGCATTGTTCCTCGACGCCGCGCAGCCGTGCGCGCCCGACGCGGAAGTTGCCGCGTACGCGGCACTCGCGCAGGAGTGCGGCGGCCTCGTGCTCGACGTGATGTGCGGCTGGGGACGCGTGCTCGCGCCGCTCGCCGGTCAGGGCGTCAAGATTCACGGCGTGGACCAGTCGGCGGCGATGCTCGCGCGCTGCGAGGAGAAGGTTGCGGGGGCAACGCTGTTCCGCCAGGACGCGACGCAGATGAACCTGCCGTTTCGCTACAACTGCGCGTTCGTGGCCGGCGGCGCGTTCGGGCTCGTCACGGACCCGGCCGCCGCCGCGGCGCTGCTGGAAGGCATCCGCGCGCACCTCGTGCCGCCGGGCCGCTTGCTCGTCGACTGCAGGGTGCCGGGCAACGACCGTCAGCGCCTCGCCGCACCCCTGGTCGAGGTGCGCATGGTGCGGCTCGCCGACTGCTCGCAGATCGTGGTGCGCTCCGAAACCACGTGGACGCCCGAAGCGCGCCTCGCGCGCGCGCAGCATCGCTACGCGCAGCGCCGCGGCGCCGAACGCATCGCGGAGGAGCACGAGACGATTCGCAGCACGTGGTACGCACCCGACGAAATCCTCGAGATCGTCCGCGCCGCGGGCTATCGCGACGTGGCGATCGGACCCGCGGCAGGAGTCGCGGAAGACGGCGAGGCGTACGCCGTCGGCGCGCGCTTGTGAGAGTCTTGCAGGGCGGCGGATTCGTGGATCGGCTTGGCGGAGGGTGGCCGGTTCGACCTCCGGATCAGGACGACACCATCACGATCCAGGCAATGTTCCGGATAACGCGACGACAAGCGCTCCGATGCGCTTCACCGCGGGGCTCAATCGGTGGCGAGGGCTTTCGCAGAGCACGAAATGCTCGTGCAGGGCCGGTGAGACGATGCGCGAGGCCTGAAGCGTGTGAGCCTTCAATTCGTTGACCACCGATTGCCGGGACGCGATCCCGTGGCCCACGCGCATGCCGACCAGGCGCTTCAACATGTACACCGAGTTGACCTCGACGGCGATGTCGAGATCGAACCCTGCGCGCTGAGCAGCTTCCTCGAGCAGTACGCGACCGCCGTTCGGCAACACCGCCGCTACCAGCGGCAGCCCGCGCAGGCGCCGGAATGCAACCGACGGTGCGGCGGTCAGGGTATCGCCCGTCGCAGCAATCAGGTGAAACGCCGTTGTAAACAGCGGGGTGGAACCATCGCGCTGCCTCCGGGTATTGAGCAATGCACGGTCGATTCGGCCTTCACGCAGCCATGCATCGACCTCGCCGGTCGGGCCTTCGAGAATCTGCAGTCGCACACCGGGCAACTCCGATCGTGCCCGCTGCACGAGTTCACCAACCAGCGGCCATGCGACCGACGGCTGCAATCCGAAGCGTACGACACCACGCGGCTCCGCGAACGTCGATGCGAGCTGGTCTGAAAGGCCATCGATCTCGGAGCTCAGCGCTTCCGCGCGTGGCAGCAGCCACCGGCCAGCGTCGGTCAACGTTACGCCGCGGCCGGTGCGTACGAACAACCGCGAGCCACACTCGATCTCGAGTTCGGCGATGCGCTTGCTGACGGCTGACTGAGTCGTCGCGGCGACCGCAGCTGCGCGAGAGAACGTGCCGCAGGCCGCGACAGTGACGAACAGGCGCAGGTGGCCAAGTTCCATGATGATGGGAGCATTCCTGCCAAGAATAGCTGATAGTGGAGACAGTCGGCTAGCAGGGATTAACCCCCACTCGTATACTCGACAAGCCTTCCGACAGGAGGAGTAAGCGATGAATCGAGGAGTGGGGTATGTCGTAGCCGCAGCGCTGTTGCTGATCAGTTCGTTGACGTTCGCGCAGCCGTGGCCGAGCCGTCCGATTCGAATCGTGGTGCCCACGCCGCCCGGCGGCACCACGGACCTTGCGACCCGCATCATCGCTACTCCCCTGTCCGAGCGCCTCGGACAGCCGATCGTGGTCGAGAACCGGCCAGGAGCCAGCGGCGCAATCGGCGCCAACGCCGTCGCGGAGGCCAAGCCGGATGGCTACACGCTGCTGATGATCATCGATCAGAATGCGATCCTGCCATCGATACGGCGCAACCTCGACCACGATCTTCTGAAGAGCTTTACGGAGATCTCCATGGTCGGCCGAAGCCTGATCGTGCTGGTCGCCTATCCAGGGGTGCCTTACAGCACGGTGGGCGAACTCATCGCCTATGCGCGCGCGCACCCCAAGACCCTGTCCTATGCGTCGCCGGGTGTCGGCACGTCGACGCATCTGGCCGGGGAGCTCTTCAAGCAAGCCACCGGTCTTTCGGACATTCAGCACATTCCATTCAAAGGCGGCGGCGAAGCCATAAGTGCGGTACTTGGCGGCCAGGTGCCGATCGCAATGCTCGGCATGGCCCCGGCCCTCGCGCGCATCAAGGCAGACAAGCTGAAGGCGCTCGCCATTGCCGGGCCAGCACGCGCGGCGGCGCTGCCGGATGTGCCGACGATGAAGGAGGTGGGCTTTCCAACGGTCACGCTCAGCAGCTGGCTTGGCCTGGTCGCACCGGCCGGCACGCCGCCGACCATAGTCGCCAAGCTGCGCGACGCACTGGCCGATACGCTCGCGATGCCTTCCGTGATCCAGGCCTTCGACAAGTTGGCGCTCCTGCCTGCACCGAGCGCCACACCGGATGAGTTTCGCCGTGAGCTCGAAGGGGAGCTGAAACGCTGGGGCGCAATCGTCAAGGTGGCAGGCATCGAGCCCGAATGAAGATCCGCCGCCTGCGCAGCACGATCATCACCTGCCGCTACGATGCCGCGGTACGCAATACGCATCACGCCTGGACGCACAAGCAGTACTTGATCGTCGCAGTGGACGCCGACGACGGGGCCACGGGCCTGGGAGAGATCTACTGCGGCGGGGAATGCGATCCGCGCGTGATCGAGGCGTTGCTGCGCTTCGACGTGGCGCCGAGGATCGTGGGCATGGATGCCGACAGGATCGGAGCAGTAAGGCAGCGCATCGGCGCCGCAGCGTCGCTGTCTGGTCGTCCCGATGCGCTCGTGCTGGCGGCAGCCGGCGTCGATACGGCGCTTTGGGATCTTTTGGGCAAGCGGACCGGGAGGCCGCTGTGGCAGTTGTTGGGCGGGTCGGGCAACCGGGTCGCCGTCTATGGCAGCGGTGGCATGTACGGGGCGGACATCACACCCGGGTCGCTCGGCGAGGACATGAGCCGGGCCATTGCCATGGGCTATGGCGGTGTCAAGATCAAGGGCGCCGGCGGATCCCTCGCCGACGATGTCGAACGCGTTGCCGCGGTGCGGACCGCCATCGGGCCCACCGCAAAGCTCATGGTCGACACCATGTTCGCCCCCGACGTGCCCACGGCGATCCGCCTCGCGCGCGCCCTCGAACCGTACGACCTGCATTTCCTCGAAGCGCCGACGCGGGCTGCCGACATTCGCGGTTGGGCGGCGATCGGACGCACGACCGGCATGGCGCTCGCCGGACCGGAGCTCGAGGCGAGGATGGACGTGGCGCGTGAATTTCTGCTTCACGATGCCTGCCACTTCCTGCAGTTCGATGTCACCCTCGCAGGCGGGATCGCGCAGGGTCGGGATCTCGCCGCGTTGGCGGGCGCCTTCGAGCGGCCGGTAACGCTGCACTGCACGGCCTCGGCGGTGGGTGTCGCCGCGAGTGCGCATCTGGGTGCCGCGCTATCCAACTGCGATTCGCTCGAAATGCACGTGCTGCACCGCGGCCTGCACGAGCACCTGTGGTCATCGGGATGGAAGCTTGCCGATGGCGCATTGACGATCCCCGATCGGCCCGGCCTCGGCCTTGACATCGACTTCGACCAACTGATGCGATCACCGGAAGACCAATGAGTACCGTGCTCAGGGGACTCAATTGGGCGCATCGGCGCGCTCAAGGTCCGATGGATGCCGCGGCGCGTGCGATCCGCACCCACTTGGGTGTCGCGATCGAATGGGACGCCCAAGACCTTGCCGGCTTCGAGCATGGCCTGGATTCCAGGATCGCCGATCGCTTCGACCTCGTCGTATTCGACCACCCGTTTTGCGGCGATATCGCGGCACAGGGGCTGATGCGGCCGCTCGACGACGTTCTGGGGAACCTCCACGATGATGCATTCGTGGGCGCGTCCCTGGACAGCTATCGCTATGCGGGACAGTTATGGGCGTTGCCGGTGGACGGGGCCACGCAATGTGCACTCGCGAGGCCCGACCTGATGGCACATTTCCCGCTGCCCGCCGCCTGGGATGAGGTGCTCGCCCTCGGACAACAACTACGCACCCAGGACCTGTGGCTGGGGCTCGCGACAGCATCGCCCCACGGCATCATGGTGCTGCTTGCGCTGTGCGCCAATCTCGGCCATCCGCTCCGCTTGGATCCCTGGGCAACTCCATTCGATCGCATGACGCTGCGGACCGCCGCCGGACTGCTCAAGGCGGTTGCGGCCCTGGCTCGGCCCGACGGCGCGGCGATGAATGCAATCCACCTCCACGACGCGATGGTGCGCGATGACGACATCGCATATTCGCCTGCGGTGTATGCCTACCTGACATACGGCGAGCAGGATCAGCGTGTACCACTTCGGTTCGCCGGCTTCCCCGGCCCCAACCGATCGGTCGGCGGGACGGTGTTGGGGGGCACGGGGATCGGCATCTCCCGGGCATGCCGCGACGTGGCCGCGGCCGAGCGCGTCATTCGCTATCTCGCCGATGCCAAGGTGCAGCGGGATCTCATCATGGGTCATCACGGCCAGCCTGCAAGCGCGCTGGCCTGGTTCGATCCGATTGCGGATGCGCGCTACGGCGGCGCGCATGCCGCGATCGCCGCTACCATGGCGCGCGCGTGGACGCGCCCGCGCTTTCCAGGGTACATCCGATGGCAGCATGCGGCGGGGGGCGCAGTGGAGCGCTTTCTCGCGGGAGCGCTGACACTGGACGCCTTCGAGCACGCGCTCACCGCGCAGTGGCGCCGTTGCGCGCCAGCACTCGGCTAGCCTACTACAGAAAGAACGTGTTCGTGCTGTCGAGGAAGTCGTGGAAATGCACGATGGTGCTCTCGGCATCGGCCAGCACCACGGCGTAGGCGGGCGGCTCGTGGCTGCCCGGGACCTTCGCGTCACCGACGAGAT
>JADLEZ010000571.1 GCA_020845855.1 Burkholderiales bacterium | reverse complement strand
GCTCATGACATTGAGTATTTTGACTCAATATCGTGAGTGTTGCAACGAACCCCCTTGGATGTCTTGGTGGCGGCGGCGACGCGCTCGTGGCCGACTGGTCACATTCGTCCGGAAAGCGCGGTCACGATCCTCCGGAATCGCCCGTCACGATCGCCGGTCGATCGTCAGTTTCCAGGCGAGATCGCGAGGCTTCACAGAAGCTCAAGACTACTTCAGGGGCAGAGGCAAGGTGGCCGAGAGGCTGCTGTCCGTAGCCCCGCGAGAAATCGGTCTGCCGGCGATCGCAGCCTACGAGATATGGGTGCGGGTCATTGGCCCTGAGAACGCCAGGCGGCGAGAGGAACAATACGAGCATTTCCTCGCGGTGATCGAAGTCGTGCCGTTCGATTCAGCGGTCGGTCGACGTGCGACGGAGCTTCGCCTTGTGCTGGAACGTCGCGGCGAGCCGATCGGACCCTTGGATACGTTGATCGCCGGCACTGCCTTGGCGTGCGGGGCAACGCTGGTTACCAGAAACACG
Organism: Burkholderiales bacterium; assembly: GCA_020845855.1. Lineage (GTDB taxonomy): Bacteria > Pseudomonadota > Gammaproteobacteria > Burkholderiales > Casimicrobiaceae > VBCG01. The sequence continues at coordinate 4,806 of JADLEZ010000571.1, read as the reverse complement.
AAGGAATTTGGACGCATTCCCGGGCTCAAGGTCGCGAACTGGCACGACTGACCGTAAGGCACTCGCGTCACCCAAGAGTCGCGAGAAACCCCAATCCTTGCAGACTGGGTGCGGGTTGAACCGCCGCGCGCTCACCGCCACGGCCCTCCCCGGCGCCAGGTGCAATCCCGACTCGTCCCCAGACGCAGGTCCACCAGCACCGGCGACAGAAACGCGCGCAGCACGCGGGTGAACTCTTCCCCCGGCCGCTCGGGCACCTCGAGCCCCGCCCGCTTCGCAAACGCCCGCACCTGCGCCGGGCGCGTCGGATTCTCCCAGTAAGAACCCGTGAGTCCGACCGGATCCTCCGCCGGGATCGGCGTGCGCCGCCGCTCGAACGTTCGGCGCACGGCCTCGGTGAGCGTCAATCGGTCGAACTCGAAGCTGCTTGCGAGATGATGCAAGTCGAAGAAGTCCTTGATGCGGCTGTTGCGCTCGCCGAGCACCACCATGGCTTCGAACTTTTCCGCGACGACCGCCTCGCGCGGATACGCGAGCACCTCCGGCGCCGGCAGGTCAAGCAGCGTCGGGTACGCGCACGGCTGCGGTGCAGGCCATACCGAATCGCCAAGGCCCATGTCGATCTGCAGCATGATCCTCGCGCTGCCGCAGCGCGCTGCCAATGTCGCGCGCGTGCCGGCGTACTCGTCCTCGGCGCGTATCGCCTCGATAGCGATGCGATCGCCGTCGAAGTCGACTGCGTCGGGAACGACCGGCGTGGCGACGACGGCGCGCAAGTCAGCGCGGATCGCATCGTGCGTGCCGTCGCCGCGGCGCAGAAGGTCGAGGTCGCGCGTTGCGCGATACGGCTGGTCCTCCCAGAGTCGCAGCAACATCGCGCCCTTCAGTACGAAGCGCTCGCGAAGATTGGAGACAGCAAGCCGATAGAGAAATCGCTCGAGACCGTAGCTCGTGAGCAGCGCTTGGTAGTCGTCGCCTGTCTCCTTGGCTCGATTGAGTAGTCGCGCGAGGACGGACGCGGCGAGGTTCGGCGTGCGCGTCATGCAATCGCGTCCAGATAGGGCTGCATCACACGCGAAACGCGGCAGATGCGCGCGAAGCGCGCGAGGTCGTTTGCGCTGCCGCGGTGTTTGCGACTGAAGTCCTGCAGAGCCTCTACGGCGACGTCGACGCCCAGCTTGTTGCGGTACTTGAAGCAGTCCGCGACCGTCTTTGCGGCGGAGTACACGCGGATGGTCACCCCCTCGACGCGGTGCGTCTCGACGCCCTCGGTCAGCGCGGCGCCCGAGAAGCGGGCGACCCGAAGACGAGGGTAGTCGAGTTCCGGCCGGCGCGCCTTCTCGGGTAGCGCGATCCAGACCTCGTGCGCGGATTGCGTCGTCAGGCCGTGAAAGCGCAGCGCGGTGAGCAGGCAGAAAACGCCCCGCGGCACGCGCTTGGCGACATGGGCAAGGGTGTGCTCTGCTGTAGGCTCGTGGTCGGCGACAGCATAAACGCCGCGGCTTTCCCGCACCACAAGACCGCGTCGCACCAGTCGATCGAGTTGGGCTCGCGTGATGCCATAGCCTTCGAGATCGCGCGGACGGGCGAGCCCGAGCCTGCGGATCAGCCGGACACTGCTGCTTTCGCGGCTGGTCGTCATGACGGCAATGATACAAAACGTCGGGGGTTATGCACAAGTCCCGACATCCGCGGCGCGCGAGCCCCACTCCAAGGATGGGCATGTGGAGGTGGCATGCCGACACTTCGTGTCACGGAATCGCTTAAGCCGGCTTTTGCGCATCGTAGCTTTTCAAGCTACAAGCGTAGCCATGAAAGCTACATCTTGTCGGGCGAATGCCTCGTCCCTGTTGTTTCCCGCAGGCTACCGCCGACAGGTGCTATCGCTCCTGCTCCTGCACCCCGAACGAAGCCTCCACGTCCGCGAGATCGCCCGCCTGACGCGGACGACGGCTGGGACGCTCAACAAGGAGCTGGTGCGTCTGCACGAGGCCGGGCTGCTCAATCGCGAGCGTGTCGGCAATCAAGTGCAGTACTCGGCGAACCGTTCGCACCAGATCTATCCGGAGCTGGCCGGCATTCTGCGAAAGACCGTCGGCTTGGCGGATGTCTTGATCCAGGCGCTCACGCCGCTGGCCCGTGACATTGACGTCGCATTCGTCTTCGGCTCCATGGCGCGCGGTAGCGAAAACCCGGCGAGTGACGTCGATCTGCTGATCATCGGCAAGGTGGACTTCGGCTCCGTCGTCGACGCCTTGCACCCCGTTCAGCAACAACTGAGCCGCGAAATCAATCCCAAGGTGTTTTCGGTGTCCGAATGGAAGGCGAAGCTGCGTTCGAAGGACAGCTTTGCCAACGCAATCGTGACCCACCCCAAGATCTTCCTGGTAGGCAGCGACGATGAGCTTGCAGAACTTGGTCGGCGTAAGCCTTGAGACCATAACGCCGTCGAAGCAAACGATCCGCCGTCTGCTAGAAGGCGCTGCGCGGCACATCGCCGACGCCAAGGTAAACGCAGTGAGCGCCGAGATGCGATTCAGCGCCGCGTACACCGCCATTCGCATGCTTGCTGATCTCGGCTTGCACGCTCATGGTTATCGTACATTGACTAGCAGTTTGTGGAATTTCGCAACCGTATCTCCAATCCGGTGTCATCCCGAGCGGAGCGAGGGATCCGCTTTAGCGTCGAATCAGCGAGTTGCGTAAAGCAGATCCCTCGTCGCCTTCGCTCCTCGGGATGACACCGTGGGAATTTCAACGAACTGCCAAATTTAGCAAGCCTGGGCACCATCAGACAGCGATCCAGACACTGCCGTTGAGCTTGGGTTTGGAGCCACCGTTTATCGTTCGACTCGACGCTCTTCGAAAGCAACGCAACCTGACCGAATATACGGGCGACACGATTCCCGAATCGGCGGTGGCCGAGTGCTTGTCCCGGGCCGAGGCGCTATATGGCACCGCTGCCGCCTGGCGCACGGCGAATCGACCAGAACTGCTCTGAAGCACCAGAGTGGAGAGTCACCGTCGAGTGCTCGCCGCGGCGCGATGGCGAGTGGATGCGCACAGTCGTCGTAAACGATCACCATTGGCACCCTGATGGGCAAGGTGGAATCTACCGAAACCTACGGCATGCTCCTACCCGATTTTCGAGATGATGGCTGCAATGTATTGGGCCACAAAGAAAACCCGTGAAATCGCTTTTACCTATGAAACCGCTGGCGGAGAGGGCGTCCTTCACGAACTCCACAATATCAAACGGTTAACTTGATTCAGCGCCCGCCATCCACCAGACATACCAACCAACATACCGCCTCTGTGCTGTCACCCCATGCCGATGACGAACTCCTCGCCATCACTCGCCAGAAGCTGGATACCCGCGAGGAATCGGCGCGTCTCATGAAACTGCGTTGGGATGCTGGAGCATCTTCCGAGCTCGACTACCAGCAGACACTGTCATTGGCCGAGTCCGCGCGCGCCGTTCATGCGCAGCAGCGACGAGCGCGGATGCACGACGAGAATGCCCTGGTCTTGCTTCTGGGAGCGCCGGTGCCTGCGGACGCGTTCGCGGGCGGCTCCGGCCTGCAGGGAGTTGCGATAATCCCGGATTTGCCGGTGGGCCTTCCGTCCGAGCTCCTCACGCGACGTCCTGACATTCGGGCCGCCGAGCAACGGCTGATCGGGGCGAACATCGGCGCCGCCCGTTGAGCTTCCCAGCGGTTATCGGGCACCAACGACAGCGAGGATAATGGACGTGTCGGAGGTGTTCAATGAAGAAAGTTCCAAGGGTTGCTTACACGCTGGAGTTCAAGCTTGAAGCGGTGAGGCGGGTTCGCGGCGGGGAGTCGATGCGGCGGGTAGCTCGTGAGATCGGGGTGCCTGAGCAAAGCGTTCGTAATTGGTCAAAGGCCCATGCCGAGGGCAAGCTGGGCACGTCGGCGAACGGTAAGCCGATCACCCCGGAGCAGATGGAGATATCGAAGCTGCGCGCGGAGGTGGCGCGGCTGAAGATGGAAACGGAAATCCTAAAAAAAGCCGCCGCGTACTTTGCCAGGGAGTCGCTGTGAAGTACGCGTTCATCGAGCAGCATTGCGACTCGTATCCGGTGCAGGCGCTGTGTGCGGCGCTGGAGGTCAGCGATAGCGGCTTTGCCAGCTGGCGAAAGGGCGAGGGCCCGAGCAAGTGGCTGAGCGACAGCGCCTTGCTGCAGCTGATCGAACAGGTCCACGCCGAGACGAAGGCGGCGTATGGCTCGCCGCGGATCTATCAGGAGATCAAGGCGCGTGGTCACCCGGTGAGCGAAGGGCGGGTAGAACGTCTGATGCGGGAGAACGACATTCGCGCTCGGCACAAGCGGCGGTTCAAGGCGACCACGGATTCGGGTCATTCGTTGCCGGTTGCTCCGAATCTGCTCGAGCAGGATTTTACGACTGAGCGTCCCGATCAGGTATGGACGGCAGACATTACGTATATCGCGACCGCGGAGGGTTGGCTGTACCTGGCGATGGTGCTCGATCTGCATACTCGGCAGATCGTCGGCTGGGCGATGCGCGAGCGGATGACCGAAGACCTGGTGATCGATGCGCTGCGGATGGCATGGTTTCGGCGGCGACCCAAGCCGGGCGCGATCTTCCACTCCGATCGCGGCAGCCAGTACTGCAGTCGCGCGTTTCGTGCCGAGCTCGGCAGGTACGGCATGCTGCAGTCGATGAGTCGCAAGGGCAACTGCTGGGACAACGCGCCGAGTGAGAGCTTCTTCAACAGCTTGAAGAACGAGCGGGTGCACGGCGCTCGGTACGACACGCGTGC
>JADLEZ010000570.1 GCA_020845855.1 Burkholderiales bacterium | reverse complement strand
TCGCCGCGATCATCGAACGCCTCGACGATGGACGACCCGGACCCAACGAAGCATGGGCCATGATCCCGCAGGACGAGGCCGGCTCCGTCGTCTGGACCACCGAGATGGCCGCGGCGTTTGGCTCAGCCTCGCCGTTGCTGCGCGAGGGCCAGATCGTCGCCGCCCGCTCCGCGTTCCTCGAAGCCTACACCGCAGCCGTAGCTAGGGCGCGCAGCGAGCAGCAACCCGTGCGCTGGACCCCATCGCTCGGCCACGATCCGGCGCAGCGCGCCGGCGCCCTGCAAGAGGCCGTGCGCAAAGGGCGCATCGGTGCGCCGCACGCCGAAGCCCTGCTTCCCGGCCCCGATCGCGGAGCAATCGACTCGAGCATTGCGCGCCTGACCGGGCCCGCCTCGCCCATGCCGGCGAAGGTGCGCGCGCAACTACTCGCCTTCACCGGCCGCCGGCGTCCATGAGCGCGCTCGACGAAGCCCGGCAACGGTTCCAGCGCCGCGCGCAAGAGCGTCCGACGCTCGCACTGTCGCCCAAGCAGGATCAACGCCTGGCCGATGCTCTGGATCGCAGCATCGGCAGCGACTGGTACCGAGTGCGCCAGACGGACGGCACCTGGCACGACGTGTTCTTTTGGCCACCGCGGACGCTCGTGCAGGCCCGCGATTGGCCAGCGTACCGCGGGATGGACGTCGAGATCGCATGAGAGCGCGCCATGAATGATGCTGTCGTTAAAAAATCTACCGGAATCGGCAAGGGCACACCAGGACCGGGGCGTGGGCGCGGCAACCCCAACAAGATCACCAAGCAGCTTAAGGACATGATCCTCGGCGCCTTGGACGAGTGTGGTGGGCAGGCTTACCTCGTCCGGCAAGCCAAGGCGGAACCAAGAGCGTTCCTCGCGCTCCTCGCCCGCGTGCTGCCGACCGAGATCAAAGGCGACCAGCAGATCACCGTCGCCGGCCTCGATTGGCACTCGTTGCTCAAGCCGAAGGGCTCGGCGGATGCTCCATGAGGGCCAACAACGCATCCTCGCGCGCGCCCAGCGGTGGAACGCGGTCGCCTGCGGTCGGCGCTTCGGCAAGACGACCCTCGGCCTCGCGCTCGCCGCCGCCGGCGCGCCGCACGCACCAGGCGGGCTCCTCGCAGGCTATGACGTCGGATGGTTCGCTCCCACCTACAAACTCCTCGACGACGCCTTCCGCGCTGCGCGCGTTTTCCTGCGCGCCTACGAGCGGCGAGTCGACTCGCAGCAGAAACGCCTCGAGCTCGTCACCGGCAGTGCGCTCGACTTCTGGACCCTGGAGGACACCGACGCGGGGCGCGGCCGCCGTTACGGTTTGGTCATCGTCGACGAGGCCGCCATGGCGCGCAACCTGCAAGCCATCTGGGAGCAGGCCATCCGCCCCACGCTGGCCGATTACCAAGGCGGGGCGTGGTTCTTCTCCACCCCCAAAGGCCGGAACTACTTCCACGCCCTCTACGCTCGCCACGGCATCATCCCGGGCTGGTGCGCGCACCACGCGCCAACCTCTGCGAACCCCTACATCCCCGCAACCGAGATCGAGGAGGCTCGGCGCACGCTACCCGAGCGCGTCTTCCTGCAGGAGTACGAGGCCGCCTTCTTGGACGACGGGGGCGGAGTCTTCCGTCACGTTCTGGCCGCCGTCGACGAAGACCTCCTCGGCGATCCATCCCTCGCCGTCGATGCGACCGACGGTCGCGGCTTCGTCATCGGAGTTGACTGGGGCCGTCACAACGACTTCACCGTCTTCACCGTCGTCGACGCCAGGCGCCGCGCGGTCGTCGCTGTGGACCGCTTCACTGACATCGAGTACGGCATCCAGCTCGGCCGTCTCAAGGCGCTGCATAGCCGCTTCCGGTTGGCACCCATCCTCGCCGAGAGCAACGCCATGGGCGAGCCGTTGATCGAGCAGTTGCGCCGCGATGGGCTGCCAGTGCGCGCTTTCCAGACCACTGCCGTCAGCAAGGCCGCGGCCGTCGAAGCCCTCGCGCTCGCCTTCGAGCGCCGCGAGATCCGGATCCCCAAGATCCCCGCCCTCGTCGACGAGCTCCTCGCCTTCGACCAGGAGCGCCTGCCCTCCGGCGCCATCCGCTACCGGGCCCCGGAAGGGCAGCATGACGACTGCGTGATGTCGCTCGCCATCGCCTGGCACGGCCTGACCTGGGGTGCACCCATCGCCGCTGCCGCACCCCGCGAAACCGTCTTCGAATGACCCCGCCGCACCTGCCCGCGTCGATGGAGCCTTTCGTAAGCGCCATCGGCGCCTCTCCTACCCTGTCCATCATCCGCGTGTTCGGCGGCGGACGCCTGTATGTGCCCCAACTCGCCGGCCTCAGCGACGCGCACCCCCTGGTGAGCCTCCTCGGCCGCCCTCTGGCCGAAAAGCTCGCCGCGGCCATTGGCGGCGAGCACCACGACGTCGTCACCGCCACGGCACTCGAGGCCGCCCTGCGTAACGCTGAAATCCGGCGCCGGTTCCGCGCCGGTGCGTCGGTGCGCGAGCTGGCTCTCGCCTTCGGCGTCTCCAAACGCATGGTCTGGCATGTGCTCCGGGGTGCGCAAGATTTCACCCCGGACAAGCAGTGCGGCTGATGCCACAGTACCGCTTCATGCCCAACCGCCTGCAGCTCTACCTCCAACGCCTGGGCTTCGAGTTCCGGGCGACGCCCGCGCGGGCGGCGCTCTTCTCCGAGCAGGCGGTCGACCAGGTCCTGTCGATCCTGACCAACGCCGCCGACCCCGACGAGGTCCTGGCGAAGGCCGGCGTCAGCCGCGCACGCCTGCGCGTCCTGTCCGGCGACGACGAGATCTCCGCGGCCATGGACACCCGCCGCGAGGCACTGCTTGCGCTGCCGTGGCGCCTCGAGGTTCCCGGTCGTGACGATGGCAAGTATCCGGAGCCGGTGCAGTGGCTATGGGACCAGTTCGATCCGCACGCCGAGAAGGTGCTGCGCGCGTGCATGGAGGCGCTGCCGTACGGCTACAGCGTGCAGGAGGCCGTCTACACCGACGCCGATAAAGGGCGTCTCACCTGGGCAGAGATCACCGAGAAGCCGTTCGAGTGGTTCATCCCCAAGCTCGACGGCAATGTGCTGTATCGCTCGCGCAACCAGCCCATGGGGGAAGCGGTCGATGCGCGCAAGTTCTTCCTGACCGCCCGCAATCAGACCTACCGCCAGCCGTACGGCGAAGCGCTGTACTCGCGCCTGTACTGGCCGTGGTACTTCCGCCAGCAGGGCTGGCGTTTCTGGGTGCGCTGGCTCGAGCGCTTCGGCACCCCGCTCCTGGTCGGGCAGACGCAGGGCGACGCCAAGACCATGGCCGAGCAGCTCGCCGCGGTCGCCAACAACGCGGTGATCGCGGTCGGCGGCCAGGACACCGTCACCATCGCCGAGAACAAGGGCGGGGCGGGGCACTTCGAGGCCTTCGAGCGGGCGGTCTGCGCGCGCATCCAGAAGCTCATTCTCGGCCAGACGTTGACCTCCGACTCTGGCGGCTCATCGGGGCGCAGCGGCAGCTACGCCCTGGGCCAGATCCACAACGAAGTGCGCACCGACCGGCGCAACGCCGACATCCGCATGGTGCGCAAGACCGTCCAGCGCATGATCGACGTGCTGTGGGCGCTCAACGGCTTCGCCGGTGATCCACCCGACTTCATCATGGCCGACGATACCGGCCTCGAACTGGACCGCGCCGAACGCGATGCGCGCTTAGTGCAGGCGGGGGTGGTGAAGCTCACGCCGGATTACCTTTTGCGGGTCTACGACTACGAACCGGACGATCTGGACGTCGAGGCCATGCAGCAGCGGGACCTGGTCGCCGAGCACATTGTGCAGCGGCAAGCGCTGAAGAATCCGCCGCCGGCCAAGGCGAGCGTCTTGTTCGCCGCGCCACCGCGGTTCACGCCGGACCAGCAGGCCATCGAGGACGAGGCCGACGACATACTCGACCGCCTGGGTGACGCCATTGGGGACGCCGAGATCAAGGCCGCCATCCGCGCTTCCTCCTCGCGTGACGAGCTGGTCGAGCACCTGACAGCACTACTGCCCAACGTGCCTGCTGCCACCTTCCGCGCCGTGCTCGAACGCGCGCTGTTCGCGGCCGACGTGATGGGCTTCGTACATGCATCCAACCGATAAGGACTGACTCATGATCACCGACGCCATCTACAACGCCGCGCTCGACGCTGTCTTCAAGACCGGCACCGGCACCGACCGGCTGTACCTGTCGCTGCACACGGATTACTCCGCGACCGGCGCGAACCTCGCCGCCGGCAGCTCGAAGACTGCCGCGCAATGGGCGGCGGCCGCGTCGCGCTCGAAGGCGCTCAACGCTGCCACCGACATCACGCTCAACGGCTCGCAGACCGTCAAGTGGATCGGCTATTGGGGCGGCACTTCGGGCGACACGTTCCACGGCATGTCGCCAAACGGCGGCAGCGACATGACGTTCCAGCTCGACAAGACGGCGAACGAGCGCATCTATTGCGAAGGCCACGGCCTCGTGAACGACAACAAGGTCGTGTTCCACAACGACACCGCGCCGACCGGGCTGACTGCGGGCACGTCGTATTGGGTGGTCGGTGTGACGTCGGGCGACCCGGACTACTTCCAAGTGTCCAGCTCGCAGGGCGGTGCGGCGATCAACATCACCGGCGAAGCGGGCCAGGCGTGCGTCGTGTCGAAGATCGTCGAGGAAACGTACGCGAGCAACGGCACGCACCGCGTGAGTACGCTGACGATCGCGCTGTAAGAAGGGGCAATGCCATGAAGGTGTTTTACAACTCGGCTGCCGGAGAGGCACGCCCCGAGCTGCACGACGGCGATCCGCCGGAGGATCAATCCGCCACGGTCGCGCAACTGAC
>JADLEZ010000569.1 GCA_020845855.1 Burkholderiales bacterium | reverse complement strand
GATCTCCTTGCGATCGGCGCTCCAGGTCCATGACTTGGCGACGTTGGGCACGATGGTGGACAGGTCGTCGCTCAAGCGCACGAGGTTGACCTGCCTCCAGCTCAACACCTCGGCCGTTCCGGATTCCAAGGCGCGGGAGGTACCGCGCAGCGTGCCGCCGTACTTGCCGCACTCCTCGTAAGGCACCACGACCAGCGGCTCCGCGGGCAGCCGCTTGTCCACCGGCGGGAGCCGGCCGGCCTTGACCCTTTCGGCGAAGAGCGGGTTGTCCCGGAAGCTGAGCTTGCCCAGGGTCTTTTCGACCTCCGCCAAGTCGCCCTGCTGCGGCATGGCCGTCTTCAGGCCCTTGCTGTCGGCGACACTCGCGCAGACGCTGGCGAGCGCTGGGCGCGGCGAGAGGGCGGGGACGATCGCGAGCACGGTAGCGGTGATCATTGCGCCGGCGCGCACCGCAGGAAAGTGTCGATCCGCAATCGAAACCATAACCCCCTCCCTTCGTCGTGTCCCCGATTCCGCCGGAGTGTCGTCATCGACGCAGCCAATATCAATCAGAGCAATGCGCATCAATGATTGATTTGCGCCAAGTTATGCTCATCATATGGCACAATCGGCAGACTGGCAACGCAAGTTCAACCCCGCGATGGCGATTTCATCCGTTTCACGCCGCAATCCGATAGCGCGCCGGCAGATCCTGCGCCGCGAGCTCGCGGTCCGCGGTGCCGTGTCGGTCGCGGAGCTCAGCGACATCCTTGGGGCGTCGAGCGCCACCATCCGGCGCGATCTCGATGCGTTGGCGCGGGAGGGCGTGGTGGAGCGCGGCCACGGCGGCGCCGCGCCTCGGGTCAGCCGGCCGGCCGAGGAGGCGCTGGCGATCCGCGAGCACAAGAACGTCGACGAGAAGCGAGCCATCGCCAGCGCGGCGGCCAAGACGCTGAAGTCGGGTGACACCGTCTTCCTCAACGACGGCTCGACCGTCATGGCGTTGGCCCGGGAACTGGCGGCTGGCGATCTCGAGCTTTTCGTCGTCACGTGTGCGGTCAACGTCGCGCATGTTCTCGTGGCGAATCCACGCCTGGACGTTTGCCTGCTCGGCGGCTTCGTCCGCCGCTCGTCGCTGGCCGTCGGCGGCGCATTCGCCGAGGCGATGCTCGAGCAGTTCAACGCCGACGTCGCAATCCTCTCCTCCGATGCCTTCAGCGTCGGCGAAGGCATGAGCTTCGACAACGCCGAGGACGCGTTGCTGTCGCGGAAAATGGCCCAGCGCGCCAGGCGCTGTGTGGCGATGGTGACTCATCCGAAGTTCGCCTCGGCGGCCCGGTTGACCGGCGTTGCGACCGGACAGATCGACGTCCTCGTCACGGATGCGCTGCCGGAGGACCTTCGGCGCGATCTCGCGGCAGCGGACATCTCGGTGATCGAGGCGCCGCCGGTGCCCGACGCCCGCGAGCGCGGGACCTAAGTCTTGCCCGGCTCGGCACCCGTGCAGGACGTGGGTCTCGCGCGCCTCGCTCGGCTGCCGATATGGCCGGCCGCGCCGACAATCGCGCCGATCGCGGGCGGGCGCACCAACGAAAATTTCAAGGTCGATGCCGGCGGACGGAGCTACTTCGCGAGGATCGGCGTCGACTTGCCGCATCACGGGATCCGCCGGGTGAACGAAGTCGTCAGCCATCGCCTGGCGGCGAAATCCGGGGTCGCTCCCGCGGTGATCCATGCCGCGGACGGCGTCATGGTCACCGAGTTCGTCGAGGGCAGGACGTTGGTACAGGGCGAGCCGCTCGACGACGCCACGCTCCTGCGCATCGCCCACGCGCTGCGCTGTCTCGGCGAGGCGGCGGTGCCGCTCGACCTGCCGCCATTCGACCCGATCGCGACTTGTCGCCGCGATCTTGGCGCGCTGCCGCCCGCGACACTTTCCGACGAGCGCCGCCGCGCAATCGCCTCGCTCCTGGCGGCAGCGCCGACCCTTGCCGCCGATCGCCTGATCCATGCCGACCTCATCCCGGAAAACGTGATCGTCTCGTCCGAGCGGGCGACCCTCGTCGATTGGGAATACTCCGGCCGCGGCGACGCCGCCGTCGATGTCGCGTCGGTGATCCTGCATTTCGGTCTCGAGGCCCGCCAGGCGGCGTTGTTCATCGCAGCTTGCGATGGCGCAGCACCTGCGGCCGTGGCTGCACTGCAACCGATCCTCGCGCTGCGCGAGGCGTTGTGGTGCGAGGTGCAGCGGGAGTTCGCCGGCCTGCGTGGCGATCTCGCGGAGTACACAAAGATGTGCTGGCGGCGCCTGGATCGCCTGACCCCTTGAGCGAGCGCTTCGACGTCGCCATCGTCGGCGCCGGCGTGGTCGGTTGCGCGATTGCCCGTGAACTGTCGCGCTATACCCTCCGGACCATCCTGATCGAAGCCGGGCGCGATCTCGGCGACGGCGTCAGCAAGGGCAACTCCGCCGTCCTGTCGACGGGTGCCGACACACCCTTCGGCACGCTCGAATGCCGGCTGGTCGCGCGCGGGCACGAGCGTTACCTGGCCGAGGCGCCGGCCATGGGCCTTCCGTTCCTACCCATCGGCAGCCTGACCATCGCGTGGAACGAGGCCGAGCGCGAACACCTGAAGGCGATGCACGAGGACACCATCGCCGCCGGCTTCCACTCGGCCGATCTGGTCGGCGCCGACGAGATTTATCGCCGGGTCCCGGAGCTTGCGTCAGGGGCGCTAAGCGCCATCTGGGAACCCGACGAAGGTATCGTCGATCCGTTCTCCACACCCTATGCCTACGCGCTGGACGCCGTTGCCAACGGGGTGGAGTTCCGCAGCACCTGTCCCGTCGAGGGTGCGCAGCGACGCGACGGCGCCTGGCATCTTTCCACGCCGAAGGGCGAGGTCGTCGCCGATATCGTGATCAATTGCGGCGGTCTTGCCGGCGCGCGGATCGACGCGATGGCCGGGTTCGCCGACTTCGTCATGCGTCCGCGCCGCGGACAATTCATCGTCTTCGACAAGAGCGCGCGGCCTCTTCTGAGCGTGGTTCTCAAGCCTGTTCCGGCGCCCACCTATCGCGGCATCCTGATGACGCCGACCGTGTTCGGCAACATCCTGGTCGGGCCGACCAGCGAGGAGATCGATGACCCGGACGACTCGCGAGTCACCCGCGAGGGGCTGGACACGCTGGTTGCCGCGGCACGCAGGATGTTGCCGCGACTGCTGGAGCACGAGATCACGACGACGTATTGCGGCATTCGTCCGGGGACCGACCGCCCGGAATATCGCATCATCCCGCGGCGGGCGGACCGATGGCTGACCGTAGGCGGCATCCGGTCGACGGGGCTTTCCGCTTCGCTCGGCATCGCCGAGCACGTTGGCGGCATCGTGGCTGGCGAGATGATCAATGCCGCGCGCAAGGTTGCGACATCCGCGATTCGCGTGCCCAGCCTTGCCGTGGGAGGCGAGCGGCCATGGCGCAACGGCGGGGCAGGTGACGCGGCCTATCGGGAGATCATCTGCCATTGCGAGGGCATAACGCTCGGGGAAGTCCGGGACGCCATGGCGTCGCCCCTGGCCCCGCAATCGCTCAAAGCGTTGAAGCGTCGCACGCGCGTCATGTTCGGCCGCTGCCAGGGGTTCTTCTGCGGGGCCCGCGTGCAGGCGCTGTTCGAGCAGTTGTCGAAGGGCTCGTCGCCGTGACGCCGGAAAGCGCGGACGTCGTCGTTGTCGGCGCGGGACCCGCGGGGCTTGCCGCCGCCGTGGCGCTCGGCGATCGAGGGGTGCGCAGGGTCCTGGTCGTGGATCGTGACGATGCCGCCGGAGGTCTGCCGCGGTTTTGTAGTCACCTCGGTTTCGGATGGGAGTACACGCATCGCCTTGACAGCGGTCCGGGCATGGTCCGGCGCCTGTTGCGCAGGCTTGATCGGAATGCAGTGACCATCGCCACGCGCACCTCGGTCCTGGCGGTGCGAGCAGGGCCCGAGCTCGAGTTGGTCGGCGCCGACTGCGGACACATCGGCGTTCGACCGCGCGCCGTGGTGCTGGCGACCGGCATCCGCGAACGGCCGCGCAGCGCGCGGCTGGTTCCGGGGCGTCGTCCCGCACAGGGAATTCTCACCACCGGACAACTGCAGCAGATGGTCGCGCGCGGGGTGCCGGTCAACGGTCGGCGCGCGGTGGTCATCGGAACCGAGCACGTTGCATTCTCGATCCTGCTCACCGCTCGCCATGCCGGGTTCGCCGTCGTCGCCATGGCTGGTGCGGAGGATCGCATCATGTCGTACGCCGGCGCGGCGCTCGTTGCGCGCGTGATGGGCGTGCCGGTCCACCTGTCGAGCACCGTCGAGGATATCGGCGGCGTCGACAGGGTCGAGTCCGTGACGCTACGCGGGCCGTCGGGGCCTCTGTCTATCGCTTGCGACACCGTGATCTTCAGCGGCGATTTCGTTCCCGATGCGGCCCTGCTGCCCGGAAGCGGCATCGACATTGCCGCCGCGACCTCCGGGCCTTGCGTCGATCAGTACGGGCGCACCAGCGCCGCCGGCATCTTCGCGGCCGGCAACCTCCTGCGGGCGGTCGAGAGCAG